>DATLYW010000012.1 GCA_035574315.1 Candidatus Zixiibacteriota bacterium | reverse complement strand
CTGCTGGCGAAGGGCCACCCGTTAAGCGCATTCACCAAACAGGACCATGCCACGCAAATGAATAAGTTTGAATCGCTGTTCGAGCGGGTATTCCGAGGCCACGTACCCGAGAAGTTGGCTGCCCGCTATCAGGCAGCGTTGTATGAATTCAGGGGCCACAGAAACTGATAGCCACCACAGGGCCGCGACAATGAGCAAGCCCAACGCCTTCCAAGACATCGAAAAACTTGAAACCAGCTGGCTTGCATCTGATCACCTGCCTGATCTGGACCGCACGTGTCCTGCGCCGCGGATTAGCGCCGGCGACGATTGTTGTCTGGGAGCTGTGGGTTGCGCGGGAGTTTTTTTTAAACCGCGCTCCTCCAATAATCGGGCAGCGGACCCGAGGGGGTACCGGGGACGATCTTTGCGGGGCCAGCGGGACGGGCGCCGTCGGCGACGTAAAATGTGCCCACACCGGCCGAGAGACCATATGATTTTAAGAGGCCACAGTATGCAAGTTCTTGAAAAGATTGGAGCCACCCGCCGGACTCGAACCGGCGACCTACTGATTACGAATCAGTTGCTCTACCGACTGAGCTAGGGTGGCTCATACGGGCTTGACGAAATTGAAGACCGCCGCGACCACGAATGAGCCGACGTACGCGGCGATGAAATCGAACAGGAGGCGGAACGAAGGGAGCTGCTCCAGGTACTCCTGCAGACCGAAGAAAAATAGCACGAACTGGCCGAGGAATAAACCAAGCGAGCCCACGATCAGCGCGACCGCCGCGCTCCAGCGCCATTCCGAGGCTACCGTCTTGCTTCCCGCCCAGCCGGCGAGAAAAGCGATCGCCAGAGAGGGGATCCAGCCTCCGCCGAGATAGTCGAGAACCTGCTGCGCCGCTTCCTTCATCCGCCGGCTCGAAGCAGCCCGAGAATCTCCTCCGTCGCGGCCTTGGGGTCGGGCGCGGCCATGACGGCGGAAATGAGCGCCACGCCGCGGCAGCCGGCCGCTTTCGTCGCCCCGACGTTCCCGGGTTTGATGCCTCCGATAGCATAAACGGGGAGCGAAATTTTTTCCACCACGGCGCGGAGCGCCGCCGTTCCCTGCGGGGCTCCGAAGGCCGCCTTGGACGGCGTGAAGTGGACCGGACCGAAGACGACGAAGTCGGCGCCGCTCGCCTGGACCGCGCAGCTTTCCTCCACCGAGTGGGTCGAGGCCCCGATAAGCCTGTCGGGTCCCAGAATCCGGCGCGCCGCGGCCACGGGCATCGAGGCGGCCCCGAGCTGAACGCCGTCGGCGCCGACGGCGAGGGCGACATCGACGCGATCGTTGATCAGCAGGCGCGCGCCGTAGCGCGTGCAGAGCGCAAGGGTTCTTTCGGCGAGGCGGCAGAGGTCCCTTCCGCCCAGGTCCTTTTCGCGGAGCTGGATCGCGCGCGCGCCGCCATCGAGCGCGCGCTCGAGCACCCAGAGGAGGTCGCGCCCGGCGGTTTGAGCGCGGTCGGTGACCAGGTAGAGATCAAAGTCGGGGAACACCGGGGCCGGTCAGCCGAGAATGCCTTCCAGCGGGCTCGACGCCGTGGCGTAGAGCTTCTTCGCGATGCGGCCGGCGAGAAAAGCCTTGCGCCCCGCCTCCACGCCGAGACGCATCGCCTCGGCCATCAACAGGGGGTCCTTGGCGCCGGCGATCGCGGTGTTCATCAGCACGCCGTCGCAGCCCATCTCCATGGCGATCGCGGCATCCGAGGCCGTTCCCACGCCGGCGTCGACGATGATCGGCACCGTCGCCTGCTCGAGGATGATCCGGAGGTTGTAAGGGTTGCGGATGCCGAGGCCGGAGCCGATCGGCGCGGCGAGGGGCATCACGGCGGCGCAGCCGATGTCCTGGAGCTTTTTCGCCGTGATCGGGTCGTCGTTGACATAGGGCAGCACGAAGAAGCCCTCTTTGACCAGGATCTTTGCCGCCTCGATGGTTGCCGGAATGTCCGGGAAGAGAGTCTTGTCGTCGCCGATCACTTCGAGCTTGACGAGCCTGCCGACTCCCGCCTCCCGGACCAGGCGGCAGGTCCGCACGGCCTCTTCCGCGCTGTAGCAGCCGGCGGTGTTGGGCAGGATCGTGTACTTCTTGGGATCCAGGTAGTCGAGCAGATTCTCCTTGCTGGGATCGGTGATGTTGACGCGGCGCACGGCGACCGTGACGATCTCGGCGCCCGAGATCTCGATCGCTTTCCTGGTCTGCTCGAAATCCTTGTACTTGCCGGTCCCGACGATCAGGCGGGACCGATAGCTCTTGTCCGCCAGCTGAAACAAATCTTCCATGACTTCCTCTTCTATCCGCCGCCGACGAAGTGAACGATCTCGACCACGTCGCCTTCCTGCAGGCGGGTTGCGGCGTGAGCCTCTCTCGAAACCACGTTGCGGTTGTGCTCGACGATCACCCGCGCCGGCCGGAGCTTGAGCTCCTCGAGGAGCTGCGCCAGGTTGAGCCCGTCGGCAACTTCCTTTTCCTCGCCGTTGATACGAATCCTCATGTTGGAAAACGGTTCAAACCGTTCAATCGCTTCGCTCCGTTCAAGTCGTCCGCTTCGCGGCGGTTCCACCGTCCGGAAGCAAAAAACCGTATTCACCACAGCCGCCCGCGGGCAGCCAGGGAATACGGCTTTGCCAGCCGTCTCGATCGCCGCTGCGGCAACGCAGCAGCCGAGAACGTCACTGTCACGCTTCCCTACGCCGGCGCGACCCGGATCAGGTTCGAAGGGTTACCTGACGTGTCTCTCAGGTTCTCAGTCCGCTCTGGCGGACACCCCTAGCTTTCGGTGGAACCCTTTAACAGAGCGATTCCGCCAAGTCAAACCTGCCGGATTGACGGGCGGGAGGCGAGGGCAGACAGGGAACGAGACGCCCGGCAGGGGGGCAAAAACCCCGGGACGCCGGACCCCGAGACCCCAGCGGTTTCCTTATGGCGCGGCGATTTCGACCTGCAGGACCCCGATCCCCTCGATCTCTCCCTCGACCCGGTCGCCGGGGTTCAGGTAGACCGGCGGCACGCGCGCGAAGCCGACGCCGGAGGGTGTCCCGGTGCTGACGATGTCGCCGGGCTCGAGCGTCATCCCGCTCGACAGCGACTCGATAATGGTGGGAATGTCGAAGATCATGTCGCGCGTATTCCCGTCCTGCATGACCTGGCCGTTGACCCGGCAGACCAGGCGCAGCGACTGGGGATCGGGCAGCTCGCTCTTGTGGACGATCCAGGGGCCCAGGGGGCAAAACGTGTCCAGCGATTTTCCCTTGAACCACTGGCCGTGCTGGCGCTGCAGCTCTCGCGCCGTCATATCGAGGCAGATCGTGTAGCCGAAGATATAGTCGTAAACCTTTTCCTTGGGAATGTCCTTTCCTTTTCGCCCCATGACCACGGCCAGCTCGATTTCCCAGTCGAGCTTCTCCGTGGCCGGGTGACGGATGACCTTGCCCATGTGGCCGATCACCGAGGTCGCCGGCTTGGTGAAGAATACCGGGTAGTCCGGATATTTCACCTCTATCGCGCGGGCGCGCGCTCCCTCGTCGACGTGCTCCCGGTAGTTGATGCCGAGCATGACCACGTTTTTCCGCGGGCGGGGAATCGGCGCAAGGAGCTTCGTCTGGCCGAGCCTGAGCAGAGCGCCGGCACGGGCGAGCTTTCGCTGCTCTTCAGCGGTCTTGCCGGCGACGTATTTTTCCGCCTTCCTGGCAACCTGGAGAGCCTTTCCCCCCGCTTCGATGAACGCCTGCATGCTGGCCAGAAAGGGGGGCTTGCCGCCACGCAGGTAGCGCTGGTTGACCTCGGCCAGGTCGATGATCTGATCGCCGGGACCGACCAGCCCCAGGCGTTGCTGGTTTGCGCGCGAAAAAGTGACAAGCCGCATCTTTCCCTCCGTCGGTGTCTCGTCGCTAAAGAGCTGACCGTGCGAAAAACGAATCAGCTATAAGAGAGGATGCCCGGATTGTCAAGGAGACCGCCGGCCGCCCGGTCGAGGGGCGCGAGATTTGCGCGCCGCGGCCCGCGGTGTTAATTTTGGCCTCGATGAAGGCGAAGAAGGAGAGCCGAACGACGATGCGGGAAGGCGATCGGGTCCTCATCAACAAGGGGATCTCCAAAAAGGTGTTCATCGTCGCTCGGGTGGACGTTCCTCACTCCAGCGAAAGGGCTTTCGTCTCGAAGTCGGGCGGCAAGTACACCATCGGCCTCAAGATCTGGAAGTCCGATTACACCTGGAGCGACAAAAACCAGATGTGGGTGCCCAAGCGCTGAAAGCAGGGCCGCGGCGCCGGGCAGCCCGGCGCCGGTCGGCGCCGAGCGGCGCGAGGTTTCCGTGAGACGCGATCGGTCGGCCGTCATCGAGCGGATCGTGCGCGGCGAGGGGCCGCCGCTGTTGCTGGTATTCGGCGACAGCCTGCGGGTCGAGCAGGTCTGCAAGGCGCTGATCGATCGTCTGATTCCGGAAAGCGACCGCGCCTTCAACCTGGAGCGCTTCGACGGCCGCACGAACCCCTGGGAAGAAATCGTCGGGTCGCTCAGGATCGCGCCGTTTTTCCCGGGCCGAAAGGTGGTCTGGGTCGAGAACGCCCCTTATTTTCTCTCGCGCGAGCACAAGGGCGAGCTGAGCGAACGGGCGCTGGAGCTCTGGGCCGAGGGCAAGAGGGACGAGGCGGGAAGGCTGCTTCTGGACCTCCTGGCGGTGGACGGCTGGACGCAGCAGCAGTGGGAGGAGCTGCAGGGGC
Organism: Candidatus Zixiibacteriota bacterium; assembly: GCA_035574315.1. Classification (NCBI taxonomy): domain Bacteria; kingdom Pseudomonadati; phylum Candidatus Zixiibacteriota; species Candidatus Zixiibacteriota bacterium. Next base: position 272,754 of record DATLYW010000012.1, on the reverse strand, counting down.
CGGCGCCGCTCTACGGGGTGGCGGGAATCGAGGATCACGCGGAGCGCGAGGAGATCGCCGCGATCTGGGCGCACTGCCGCAGCCGCGGGTTCGGAATCCGCCCACGCCGAGAATCGGAGGGAACGGGAATCGTCGAGCTGTGCGACGGCGCCATGCCCCCGTGGAGCTTTCTCCTCCTCACGGCGATCCAGGTGGACCGTCGCACCAGGCTCTACAAGAAGCTCGAGGAAGCCGGCGCGGTCCTTTTCGTGGATCTCGATCGCGACCGCGGGCGGGTCAAGCGCGAAAGCCTTCTCGACCACATCAACCGCTGGGCGAGCGCTTCGGGCAAGACGCTGGAGGGGCCGGCGCGGGAAATGATCCTCCAACGCGCCGGCGAGGCGCTGCGCCCGCTTGCGCACGAGCTGGAAAAGCTCCTGATCTACGTCGGCGAGGAACGGGTCATCCGCGCAAAGGACGTTGCGGCGAGCTTCAGCGATCTCGGCGAGGGATGGATATTCGACCTCACGCAGGCGATCGGCGACCGCAACGCCCCGGCCGCGCTCTCCCAGCTGGCGCGGCTGATCGCCCGCGGCGAGCCGCCGCTCAGGCTGCTCGGAACGATCGCCACCGAGATCCGCCGCCTCGTGACCGCGCGCCAGCTGATCGAGGGCGAGCTGCGCGGGCGGTGGCGTCCGCGGATGAGCTACGACCAGTTCCAGCGGACCGTGCTGGGGGGGGAGGGGCCGCTCTTCGGCCGGAACGCGTACGCGGACTATAAGACGCTGCAACGCGCCGAGCAGTTTTCGCTCGCCGCGCTGCGTTCTCTGCTGGCCGCCGTCCACGAGGCCGATTTTCGCTTGAAGTCCAGCGGCCAGCCGGCCCGCCTCGTCCTGGAGCGGCTGATCCTGGAGCTTTGTTTGGGCCGCGGTGTCTCCTGTTCGTCCGCGAGGGTCGTCCGGGCGTGATGCGCAGGCTTGCGTGGGGTCTGCTCTCGAACCTCATCCTCGCGGCGGCGGTGCCGGCTGCGGACACGGTGGTTCAGACCTGCTTCACCCCCCAGACCCGCTGCTCCGCTCTCATCATTCGCGAGGTCGATCGGGCGAAAACAGAGCTGCTGATCGCGGTGTACGCTTTCACCAGCCAGGAGCTGGCGGACGCCGTGGTGCGCGCAAAGCGGCGGGGGGTGAACGTCCAGGTCGTCATCGACCGGGAGTTCGACACCGCCAACGAGCGATCCAGGGGCAGATTCCTGGAGAGTCAGAGGGTGGCGGTGCGCCGCGTGTCCGGAGCGAGAAGCGACGGCGCCGAAGGGGAGGCAGGGCTGATGCACCAGAAGTTCGCGATCGTCGATCGCAGCATCGTCTTTACCGGATCGTACAACTGGACGTACGCGGCCGACCGGTTTAACGAGGAAAACCTGCTGATGTTCCGCAACGCCGGCGCCCTGGCCGAAGAGTACCGCAAGGCTTTCACGCGGCTGTGGGAAAAAAAGAACTGACACGATCGCCGCGCGGGACGGCGCTGATCGCCGCCGCTGCTTTCGTGGCGGGGCTGGCGATCCCGTTCTTGTACCTGCGCTGGAACGCGCCGCGACCGGACGGGCGGCAAAGCGGAGCGGGGATGCCGGAAAGCTCCGGCGGGGAGCCGGCGAGCTTTCCGGTCGTTTTCGTGCCGTCCTCTCCTCCGGGCGCAGCGGGCCCGGAGGAGGCGCCGCTTCTGGAGGCGCGCGACGTGGAGCGCATCCGCGGGCTGGCCGGCCGGCGCGCGCGCATCCGCGGCAGAATCTTCCGTGTCGGCCACTCCTCCAGGAGCAACACCTACTTCCTCGATTTCGGGCCGTCGCGAGAGGCATTGACCGCGGTCATCTTCGCTTCGGCGGTCGAGCTGTTCGAAAAGAGCCGGCTCCCGCCGAAGAGCCTCGAGGGGAAGGAGATCGAGATCCAGGGCGAGATCAGAGATCATCCGCAGTACGGCCTCGAGGTGGTGCTCGAGAGCCCGGCGCAACTGAAGGTGTTGAAGTGAGCGGTGTTCGGCGCGGCGCAAAAATACAAGGAGATGTTCTCATGGAACAGGCGCGAGCCAGGTGCATGATCTGCGGGAAGCCGGCGGTGACCGTCAAGGGCGGGATCTGCGAGCCCTGCCAGGAGCGCATTCGCAAGGAAGCGCTCGGAGAACAGGCCGAGGCCGCAAAGCGAGCCGACTCCGAGCTGGCAGGTCACGGCGTGAACCCTTCGAAGACGGGCCGCTGATCGAGACAGCGGTTTCGACTCGGAAAAACGCTGTTCGCAGAGAGTGAAATATGGTATAAGGCAGGTCGTGCCGGCGCCGTGCCGGCGTGCTTTTTCACGGCTTACGCACCAAGGGGAATAAGGAGGGAAGGGAAAGCTGCGCTACTTCGGATCGTTGCGGTTTTCGGCGGTTGTTTTGTTCCTCGTAGGGCTGGCGCGCTCCGGCGCGTGGTCTTTTTCTCCGGAAGACGACATCACCGCGCGTTCCTTCCTGCTCATGGACGCCACGAGCGGGAGAATTCTGCTGCAGAAAAATCCCGATCTGCGGCTGCCTCCGGCCAGCACCACCAAGGTGCTGACCGCCGTCGTCGCTCTGGAGAGCGGCCGCGCGCAGGCCGATCGGTTCACGGTCTCGAAGCAGGCGACCCGGGTGCCGGCATCCAAGCTCTATCTCCAGCCGGGTCAGACGATCAGCATGGAGGATCTCCTCTATGCCGTGCTGCTCGCCTCGGCCAACGACGCGAGCGTGGTCCTCGCGGAGGGTGTGGCCGGCTCGGTCGAGGATTTCGCCGAATTGATGAACAAGAAGGCACACGAGATCGGCGCGCGCAACACTCATTTCACGAACCCGCACGGGCTGACCGCGCCCGACCATTACTCGACGGCGCGGGACCTCGCGTTGATCTTCCGCTACGCGATGAAAAACCCGACCTTCCGCCAGATCGTGCAGACCAAGATCGGCTCGGTTCGATCCGTCGCGGGCGGCCGAAAAAAACGGAAAAACCGGCTGATCTCGGTGCGCAATCACAATCGCCTGTTGTGGAACTTCGACGGGGCCATCGGAGGAAAGACCGGCTACACACACGCCGCGCAGAGGTGCTTCGTGGGGGCCGTGGAGCGCAACGGCGTTACGCTGATCGTCTCTCTGCTCGGATCGCGCAATCTCTGGGGCGACGCCAAGGGGCTGCTTGAATACGGTTTCGACCACTACGATTCCTTGAAGACCGCTCGACGCAGCGACGGAGCCGCGGTGGCGGTTTCGGCGGCGGTGGAGCGCGCGGCGCCGCGCGAGGAAACGCTCGGCGCGGTCGACGGGTACGTGGTTCAGGTCGGCTCTTTTCGTGAGCGAGAGCGGGCGGAAGCGTTGGTCCGGCAATTCTCCGAGACCGGCCTGGAGGCTTTTCTGGAGGTCACCTCGCTCAAGGAAGGCGACAGGACCTACCGGGTGCGGCTGGGGCCGTACGCCGGGCTGCGCGAGGCCCACCGGGCGGCTTACGAAGTGTGGCAGAAAATCGGCTATCAGGCGATCGTGGTGCCTCTCTCCCAGCCGAGCGGGCCGAGGGAAACCCGCAGCTAGACTCTCAAATCTCCACGACCATCCCGTCTTCGGCGAGCGGCAGCGCAATCTCTGCCCGGCGGGCAAGGACATCGGCGCCCAGATGGGTGAGCAGGACCCGTTTGCAGCCAAGCCGCGCAATCTCGGCGCTCAATCGTAAGTAGCTCATATGGTTGGCGGTTTCCCGCTCGTAGAACGAGCATTCGCAGAGAAACAGATCCGCGCCGCGGGCGTGCTCGACGAAAAGCTCGGTCCAGGCGGAGTCACCGGAAAACAGGATCGTCTTGTCGTCGCCGCGGATTTTCAGGGCGAGCGAGATCTCGTGGACCTGATGCGGAACGCGAAACGGGAGCACCTCGAACCCGCCGAAGGTCGTCGGCCGGCCCGGCTCGAGCTCGCAGAAGCGGAGCGCGGGAAGCTCCGGTGCGGATCCGCCCCCGTACATGACCCGGAAAAGCTCGACAACGCGCGCCTGCGTGCCAGGGGGGCCGGCGATCGTGAGCGGCCCGGACGGGCCTTTCTCATAGAGGTATGAAATGAACAGGAACGGAAGGCCGCCCATGTGGTCGCCGTGGAGGTGGCTCAGCACGACGAGATCGAGCGAGCAGGGGTCGAAGCCGGCCCGTTTCATGGCGAGAAGCGCCGCGGGTCCGCAGTCAAGAAGAAGCCTTCCCGCCGCCGCCTCCACGAGATAGGCGCTTTGATTGCGGCCGCCGTTTCCAAAGGCGTCGCCGCAGCCGAGAATGCGCATCCTCATAAGGCCTCCTTACTGACGGATGTTCCAACCGTTCAAGTGGTCCAAGCGCTTCGCTCCCAAAGGTCGCCGGGCCCCGTTCAAGCAGTTCAAACCGGTCCATCGCTGCGCTCCGTTCGAGCCTTCTGGCGCCGGCAGGCGCCGGCGGAACGCCCGTGCAGGTCCCCGGTCTCGAGGTAGTTTCACCCGGTCTTTTGGAGCCGCGCAACCCCTCGTGCTCGTTTGCTTTTTTCTGGCCCTCTGTTTACATTGGCTTCCGTGACGGTCGGAAAGCGTCCTTTCTTCACGCGCTATTCTACAAGCTTATGGGTTCGTTTTCTGCGCTTCAGCCTTCTCTCCCACAAGAAGCTCGAAAGCGACCTGGAAAAGCTTGACCTCACGCCCCCTCAATTCTACGTCCTCGCCACCATCGGCTACGCGGGAGGTCTGCCTTTCGGCGAGATCGGTGCCAAGATGATGGTGACCGTGAGCAATCTGACGGGGATCGTCGACCGGCTCGAAGAAAAAAAGCTCGTCGCCCGCAAGCGCGACGAGCGCGACCGGCGCGTGGTCCACGTGGTGCTGACCGAAAAGGGCGTGCGGCTCTACAAGAGCACGATCCCGCTGTTCGAAAGGAGCGTGGCGCAGATCTTTTCGGCGCTCGACCCGGCGCAGCAAAAAGAGCTCTCGGCGCTCCTGCGCAAGCTCAACCACGACGCCTCGGCGGCCTCCAATTGAGCGGCGACCGGCGCGCCGCTTTGCCGCGGCGGTTTGTTGACAGCGATTGTTCCAGAGTTATAAAGTTAAGGCCTTAACGAATTTTCGCGCGCAGATCGTGGCCGGGCTCGAAACGAAAGATTCCGGATTGCGGAGAGTGCGGCGGTGGCTTTATGCCAAAGACACCGGTGCGCGCGGGGCGGGCTGCGTGCTCTGCGGCTCGTGCTACGGCCACGGGCCGGCAAATCCTTTCGAGGACGTTCCCGGGCCGGCCAGCAAATGCCCTCCGTACGAATTCTACCGGTTTCAGCGCTTCACGCCGAAGTCGCGGTGGCTGATGGCCCAGCGGGTCTTCCACGGCCTCGACGCCGTCACACCGGAGCTCAAGGAGGTCGTCTACACCTGCACCAATTGCCTGATGTGCCAGGAGCTTTGCGGCGTGCGCAACGACGGCTACGGCCCCTGGGACATCACGGTGGCGATGCGCGAGGAGATCGCCGAAAAAGAGGGTCCGATAGCGGCGCACCGGCCGATCTTCGAAGGACTTCGGCAGCACGACAATCCCTGGGCCCTGCCCCGCTCCGAGCGCGGCCGATGGGCGGCCGGTCTCGGGCTGAGGACCTTCGCCGAGGCGGGAAAAGCATCGACGTGGTTGTTCGCCGGCTGCTCGGCGGATCGTGAAGAAGGACGCGCCTCGGCCGTCGCGCTCGCAAGGCTGATGCAGCGGTGCGGCGAGGACTTCGCGATCATGGGACCGGAGGAGCGCTGCTGCGGCCTTTACGCCTTCGATCTGGGCTTTCGCGCCGAGTTCGAGCGCTTGAGGAAGGCGAACCTCGAGCAGCTCGCCGCCTCGGGTGCGCGCCGCGTCGTGGTCGCCTGCGGGAGCTGTCTTCGGATGTGGCGCGAATACGCTCGGGAGAAAGATCCCGGTGTCGAGATCCTGCACGGGACCGAGTACGTCGAACGCCAGGCGCGCGAGGGCAGGCTCCGCTTCACGAAGCGGAATCCACGGCGCGTCACGTATCACGACTCCTGCCACCTCGGCCGCGGCTGCGGAGTTTACGGGGCGCCGCGAGATCTCCTGCGGATGCTGCCCGGGGTGGAGCTGCGGGAAATGGAGCGCAATGGACGCTGGTCCTGGTGCTGCGGCGGCGGGGGCGGAGTTCCCGAAGCGTACCCGGAGCTGGCGCAATGGAACGCCGCCGACCGGATGCGGGAGGCGGAAGCGGCGGGCGCCGAGCTGGTGCTCACCACGAGCGCGCTTTGCCGACGGAGCTTTGCGGCCCTGGAGCGTGCCCTGCCGTCGCAGGATCTCCTCGAGCTCGTGCTGCAGGCGCTCTGACATGCTGGCCGAGCCTCATTTCACGCCCGAGCGCATGCTCTCGCTTCTCGGTCTCAAGAAGGACTCGCTCGGGCCGTACGCCCTCGTCCCCGGTCCCCGCGAGCGAAGCCAGGCGTTGCTCCGAAGCCTGGAGCGGCCGGTGAAGAACTTCACGTTTCTCGATTACGAGATGCACACCGGCGAGCTGGAGGGCAGGCGTGTCACCGTGGGAAACGGAGGACGCTACGCGCCGGACAGCGCGATCACGGCGGAAATTCTCTGCGCCGCCGGCGCCGAGTGGCTGATTCGAGTCGGGAGCTGCGGCTCGCTGCAGGAGGGAATCCGGGTCGGAGATGTGATCATCGTCACCGGAGCGCTGCGCGGGGAGGGAACCAGCCGCTACTACGTTCCCGACGGCTTCGCCACCAAGGCCGATCCGGGAGTCGTGCGCGCCCTGACCGAGGCGGCGGCGAGCCTGGGGTTGCGCTGCCATACGGGCTCGATCTTCACGATCGATGCGCTCTTTCAGGAGACCCCGGAGCTCATCGAGCAACTCAACGCCCAGGGAGTAGCGGGGATCGACATGGTGACGTCAGCGTTTCTCACGGTCGCCCAGGTGCGCCAAAAGAAAGCGGGCGCGATTCTCGCCGTCTCCGATGAGTGCCTGCACGCGCGGTTCGGCTTTCGCGACCCCGCGTTTCTCGCCGCGGAAGAGAAGATCCTGGAGGTTGCGCGGCGCGCCGTAGGCCACCTCTGAGTTCGGGGCGCGCCGTGAAGCCATGACCGCTGAAAGCCCTCTGTTCGAGCCCGTCCTCTGGGACGGAGACGGGTTCAGGATTCTCGACGAGACGGCTCTGCCGGAGCGCATCGCCTATCTGCGCGTGCGGGAGATCGGGGAAGCGGTGGACGCCGTGCGCGAGATGAAGACCCGGGCGTTCGGGCAGGTGCTCGCGTTTCTCTACAGCGCGGCGTTGCTCGGGCAGGCCCACGGGGGCGATCCGGAGTCGCTCCGGGAAAGGCTCGGCGCGATGACGGAACGGTTTCGCGCGGCCCGGCCGACGTTCGATTTCGCCGGGCTCGCCGCAGTCCTGGAAAGCTCGTTCGAGCGCTGGCCGAAAGCCGGAGCCGGGGAATGGGTGGCGGGCGAGGCCCGGCGCTTCGCGGCGCAAATCGTCGAGGCCCGTCGCGCCAGAGCGAGGCACGCGGCCGCCCTTCTGCCCGAGTCCGCGCGGGTGCTCACCCACTGCAACATCAGCGGGGAGCTGGTGGCCGTGGCCGCGGCGGCGCGCGCGGCGGGGAAGGATTTTTCGGTGATGGCGACCGAAACCCGTCCGTATCTCCAGGGCTCCAGGCTGACCGCCTGGGAGCTCGCGCGCGCCGGCATCGATGTCGCGGTTATCCCGGACTGCGCCGTCGCGCAGGCGATGGCCAGGGGCGCGGTCAACTGTGTGCTGGTCGGGTCGGATCGCGTCGCGCGCAACGGCGACATCGTCAACAAGGTCGGGACCTATCCGCTGGCGCTGATGGCGCGGGAGTATCGGATCCCGTTCTACGCTCTGGTGCAGGAGCCGCGCGGCCTCGAGCGCGGCGGCGATGCGCCGATCGAGGAGCGGCCGGGAAGCGAGCTGCTCACGTTTCAGGGCCGGCCGGTAGTGCCCGCCGAAGGCGCCGCGGTGGCGGTGCGCTACCCGGCGTTCGACATTACCCCGGGCGAGCTGATCACCTCGTTCGTGACCTTCGAGGGGGTCTTGAGCCCGGCGGAATTTCGGCTCCGGTACGCAGGGTCTTGTTCGGACGCGGGGCAGCGGCCAGGGGCGGCGCGCTACCTGCTGGTTTACGGCGTGCCGGGCGAAAGCGGCTGCTCTTTTCTCCGCCACGCGCTCAAGGCGGAGGAGGCCGAGAACGTGCTCGTTGCCGAGATGCGGCCGGAGTTGCGGGGGGCTCGTCAGGCGGTCCCCGCGCTCCTTCGTCGCGGCGTGCCGACGGCGCTGATCTCGGACGCCATGATGGGAGCGCTTTTTTCTGCCGGAGAGATCGCCAAGGTCTACCTTTTCTACCAGGCCATGAACGAGCGGGGCGTGGTTGCGCCTTGCGGGGCGTTGCTCGCGGCGCAGCTCGCCCGGCTGCACGGCGTCGCCGTCGAGTTGATCGAGGCGGGTGAAGATCAAGCGCAGGCGGCGGACCGCGACGTCGCGACCTTTCTGGGGTCGCGGGTCTGTCCCGAAGGGGCCTCGATCTACGCCGTCGAGAACGACGCTCTGCCGTGGGCCGTGCTGCGCGGCGGGGCGGGAGGGGAGGAGTGAACGCGGCGGAGCGCGAAATGATCCGCTGGGGCAGGCTTCTCTTCGAGCGCCGGCTGGTAAGCGGTTGGGGCGGAAACCTCAGCCGGCGCCTCGGCCGGCGCGAGTTCCTGATCACCGCGCAGCACGCCCCGCTCGGATTTCTCACCCCGCGCGATCTCGTGCGCATCGACGAGACCGGAAAAACGCGGGCGAAAAACCGCCGCGCCTCGAGCGAGACGCCGATGCACCTGGCGGTCTATCAGGGGTGCGGCGCCCAGGCGGTCGTTCACGCGCATCCTCCGGCGGTGGTGGCCTTCTCGCTCGCCCGGAGCCATTTCATCCCGGCGAGCTTCGAGGAGAAGTACACCATCGGCCGCGTGCCGGTGATCCCGCAGGAAACGCCGACCGTGACCGAGCCTGAAGCGCTGGTGGAGGCGCTCAAGTACGGCCCGATCGCGATTCTGAAGGGTCACGGTACCGTCGCCGCCGCAAGAAGCCTGGAGGAGGCCTTTCTCTACACGGATCTCCTGGAGGAAGCGGTTCGCTGCCAGTTCTTCAACGAGCGCCTGAACGGGACAGAGCCGTCGGCGGGCGCCGAGGCGGAGCCGCCGGCCTCGGCGGGACCGGCACACGCGCTGTTTTCGCGCGCGCACATGGAAGCGCTCGTCGCGACCGCCAACAGCGACCCGGAATTCCGGGCCGAAGGGGAACGGACGGATCTGACGACCTCTCTCACCCTCCGCCTCGACGACACCGCAGCCGCATGGACGGTCGATTTCGCCCACGGCGAAATCCGCGGTCTGCGCGAGAGGAGCGACGGGGAGTTCCTGATCGGCGGAAAGGCGGAGTGGTGGCGGGCGGTCTTTTGCGGCAGGATCGATCCGTTCCTCGCGACGCAGCAGGGAAAGCTCGAGCTGCGCCGCGGCGAGCTGGCGCGGCTTTCCCGCTGGTACAAACCATTTCAGAGGGCGTTTGCGCTATGGAGAAGGATACCGATCGAGTAGGTTTCTTCGCGGGCGAGGAGCTGGAGCGGACGGCGGCCCGCCGGCCGCAGAAGACGGCGCTGGTCGCGAAACAGGAAGCGCTGAGCTTCGCCGAGCTCAACCGGCGCGTACACGCTCTCGCCGGTTATTTGCAGCGTGAAGGGATCCGCCCGGGCGATCGCGTCGGCGTGCTCCTGCCGAACTCCACCGCGATCCCGCTCGCCTACTACGCGACGCAGAAGATCGGCGCGGTGACCGTCATCCTGGACGCGCGGCTGCGCGGCCGGGAGCTGCAGGGGGTGCTTCGCGACGCGGATCTGAAGCTCCTCGTGATCCAGCACCAGCTCTTTCAGGAAACCGAGGAGGCGATCGGCGGCGCGGCGCCGGTATGGGTGGTGCAGGGCGAGGGCGAGCGGAGCTTCGAGAGGCGGTGGGCCACTCCGGCGGGCGAGCTGCGCTTGCCGCATCCGTCCCCGGAGGACGACGCCTTGATCCTCTACACCTCGGGCACCACCGGTGAGCCGAAGGGAGTGGTGTTGAGCTACGAAAACCTGGCGCAGTATCCGCGCGTGATGGCGGCGCTGGGGATCACGGATTCGGACACGGTGCGCGGCTGCGTCCTGCCGATGTCGCACATCGTCGGCCCGATCGTCTGCAACGAGCTGGCCGTGCGCGGCTACACCCTGGTGATTTTCGATCAGCTCAATCCGGTGGCGCTGCTCGAGGGGATTCAACGCCACCGCATCTCGGTCTTCGAAGGCGTGCCGGTGGTCTTTCAGCTGCTGCTCGGGGTGCGCAACCTCGCGGAGTACGACACGAGCAGCGTCCGCGTCGCGGCGATGATGGGAACGACGGTGCCGGTGCCGCTGCTTCGGGCCTTTCACGCCGCCCAGCCCCACGTCAAGGTGATCCAGGGCTACGGTCTGACGGAAACCTCGCCGCTGATCACGATCGTAGAGCCCGAGCAGGCGGCGGCGAAGATGGGCAGCATCGGCCGCCCGGTTCCGGGGGTCGAGGTCAAGATCGTCGACGAAAGCGGCGCCGAGCTGCCCGACGGGGAGGCCGGGGAGATCATCACCCGGGGACCCCACGTGATGAAGGGCTATTTCCGCAAGCCGGAAGCGACCGCGGCCCGGATTCGCGGCGGCTGGCTCTACACCGGCGACGTCGGCGTTCGGGAGCCGAGCGGCTACTACTACCACCTCGGGCGGCGCGACGACATGATGATCACCGGGGGGCTGAACGTCTACCCGGCCGAGGTCGAGAACATGATCTACAACTATCCGGAGGTGCAGGAGGCGGTGGTCTTCCCGATTCCCGATGAAAAGCGCGGCGTCACCATCGGCGCCGCGGTGGTTCCCCGCCCGGGCGCGCGCATCGCCGAGAAGGAGCTGCTCGCTTTCCTCCGAGCCAATCTGGCGACCTTCAAGGTGCCGCAGCGGATCGTCATCCGAGAGTCGCTGCCCCGGACCGCCTCGGGCAAGACAATCCGCGATCCCGCCGCCTTGCTCCCGCAAGAGGTTCTCTGAAGCGCCGTTGCCGGACGCGCCGCAGACCGGTAGAGTACGCGCGTGGCCGCAAAGAACAAGAACGCGACGCCTGCGGCAGGAAGCGCGAAGGGGCGGCGCAAGGTCCTCCTGCTCGACGGTCATTCGCTCGCCTATCGCGCCTTTTTCGCCCTGCCGGAGACGCTGGTTACCTCTTCGGGCCAGGTCACCAACGCGGTTTACGGCTTCACCTCGATGCTCATCAAGCTCATGGCCGAGGAGCAACCCGACGCGGTCGTGGTCTGTTTCGATAAAGGAGCGCCGCAGTTTCGGCTCGAGCGCTATGAGCACTACAAGGCCGGGCGGGCGGAAGCCCCCGACGCCTTCCGGCAACAGCTGCCGCTCATCCGCGAGGTGCTCCAGGCGCTGCGGATTCCCGCACTGGAGCTCGAAGGCTACGAGGCGGACGATCTGCTCGCCACCCTGACGCGCCGCTGTCGCGAGGAGGGCTCCGAGGTGGTGATCGTGACCGGCGATCGCGACATCCTGCAGCTCGTGCGCGACGGCGTGTCCGTAGTGATGACGCGGCGCGGGATCACGGACGTGACCCGCTACGACGCGGCCGGGGTCGCCGAGCGGTACGGCGTGCCGCCGGAAAAATGGATCGACTTCGTCGCGCTCAAGGGAGAAAGCTCGGATAATCTCCCGGGCGTTCCCGGGATCGGCGACAAGACCGCCGCGCAGCTGATCGCCAAGTACGGCGACATCGAGCAGGTGATCGCCCATGCCGACGAGCTGACCCCGAAGCTCAGGGACGCGGTCAAGGCGCACGCGGAGCAGGTGCGCCTCAACAAGGAGCTGGGGCGGCTTCGGGACGACGTGCCGCTGGAGACGGAGCCGGCGAGCCTGCGCCTCGAGCCGTGGGACGACGAGGAGGTCCGCAGGCTCTTTACGGCGCTGGAGTTTCGCACGCTGCACGAGCGCCTTAAGGAGCTCAAGGATCCGGCCCCGGACGTTTCGGATTCGGTGGAGCTCCGATCGGTCGGAGATCTCGGCCCGGGCCGCGAGCTGGGCGAGGGCCCGGTCGCGCTCGCCTGGAGCGCGAACTGGATCGCGGCCTCCAGTGCCGCGGGCGAAGCGCGCGTCGCGCGTTTTCCCGAGGCGCTCGCCGGGCTGAAGGATTTTCTCGAGGACCCGCGCCGGGAAAAGATCGCGCACGACGCCAAGCCTCTCTGCCGCGCGGCGCTGGCTGCGGGCATCGAGCTGCGGGGACTGCGCTGCGACACCAAGATCGCTGCCTATCTGCTCGAGCCGGGTCTGGCACGAGGTTACAGCCTCGGGGAAACGGTCGGCCGCTATCTGGGCGTTACGCTCGAGGAGGAAGGCGTCGGGAGCGCCGCGGAGCAACCCTCCCTCGCGTTCCCCGAGCAGGAGCGAGGCCGCGTCTGCCGGGAGGCGGTTGCGGTTCGCTCGCTGGCTGGGGTCCTGGAAAGCCAGCTCCGCAGCCGCGAGCTCTGGGAGCTGGCCGTGCGCCTCGAGTTTCCCCTGGTCGGGGTCCTGGCACGCATGGAGCACGAGGGGATTCTGGTGGACCGCGCTTATCTCGAGAAGCTCAACGCGGAGTTCCGCGAGAAAATGAGCGCGCTCGAGCAAAGGGTCCAGGAGCTCGCGGGAGAGCGGTTCAACGTCAACTCGAATCCCCAGCTGCAGCGGATTCTGTTCGAGAAGCTCGGGCTGCCCAAAACCAAGAGGATCAAGACCGGGTACTCGACGGACGCGGCGGAGCTGGAAAAAATCGCAGGCGCCCATCCGATCGTCGGCTGCTTGCTCGAGTACCGCGAGGTGGCGAAGCTGCGGACCGGCTTCACCGAAGCGCTGCTCGGCCTGATCGACCCGCGCACGCAGCGCATCCACACCACCTACGAGCAGACGACCGCCGCGACCGGCCGGCTGTCTTCGACCGCTCCCAACCTGCAGAACATTCCGATTCGCGGCGAGACCGGCCGGCAGATCCGCCGGGCTTTCATCGCGCCGGCGGGCCACGTGCTGCTGTCGGCGGATTATTCGCAGATCGAGCTGCGCGTGCTGGCGCATCTCTCGGGAGACGAGCAGTTCCTCGAGGCGTTCGCGCACGGCCGCGACTTTCATGCGGCGATCGCCGCCAAGGTCTACGGCGTGGCGCTCTCCGAAGTGACCCCCGAGATGCGCAGCGCCGTCAAGCAGTTCTCCTACGGGATCGCCTACGGCATGTCGGCGTTCGGCGTCTCGCAGCGCCTGGGCGTCGAGCTCGACGTCGCGGAGGAGTTCATCGACGCCTATTACGCCCAGTTTCCGAAGGTCAAGGACTTTCTGCGAACGCAGGTCGAGCAGGCCAGGATCAACGGCTTCACCACCACCATGTTCGGGCGCCGGCGCTACCTGCCGGAGCTCAACTCGGCCAATTTCCGCCTGCGGGCGCTGGGAGAACGCATGGCGCTGAACACGCCGATCCAGGGAAGCGCCGCCGACATCCTGAAGCAGGCCATGATCCGCGTGGACTCCGCGCTGCGGCGCGAGCCGGTCGGGAAAATGCTTCTCACCGTGCACGACGAGCTGGTGTTCGAGATTCCCGAGGAAAGGCTCGAGCGGGCGCGCGCGCTGATCGAGCAGGAGATGACACACGCGGCGGAGCTGCGCTGCGGGCTCGCGGTGGAAATCCACGTGGCCCGGAACTGGGCCGACGCCCACGCCTGACGGCGCGGCCTCAAGCGAGCGGGGGCGCCTCGGGCCGCTCCTCGGTGGGCTCTTCCGCGACTTCGGGTTCCAGCGCCAGCTGCAGGGCCTCGTCCACGGTCTTGAGGAACTCGAACCGGATACCCTCGCGCGCCGAGGAAGGAATCTCCTCCATGTCGTTGCGGTTGAGGTCGGGAAGCAGAACACAGCGGATGCCCGCCCGCTTGGCCGCCAGGACCTTCTCCTTGATTCCTCCCACCGGTAACACCAGGCCTCTCAGGCTGATTTCCCCCGTCATGGCCACGTCCTTGCTCACCCGCCGGCCGGTGAGCAGGGAGACAAGGGCGACGAACAGCGTGACGCCGGCGCTCGGCCCGTCCTTGGGAATCGCGCCGGCGGGTATGTGAACGTGCAGATCGTGGCGCTTGAAGGTATCGGGATCGATTCCCAGGGCCTCGGCGCGCGACTTGACGAGGCTCAGGGCGGCCTGGGCGCTTTCTTTCATGACCTCGCCGAGCTGGCCCGTAAGGATCAGATGCCCTTCGCCGGGCATCTTGGTCGCCTCGATGAACAGGATGTCGCCCCCGAAGGGGGTCCAGGCGAGACCGGTGGCGACGCCCGGAAGGCTGGTGCGGAGCGCAATCTCGTTGAAGAACTTGTGCGGCCCCAGGTAGCTCGGGAGCGACTCGAGCGTCACGGTCACTTTTCCCTGGAAGCCTTCCGCGATCCGGGTCGCCACGCTGCGACAAATGCTTCCCAGCTCGCGCTCGAGCTGGCGCACGCCGGCCTCCCGGGTGTAGAAGCGGATGATCCCGCGGACGGCCTCGTCGGTAAAGACCACGTCGTCGGGCTTGAGGCCGTTTTCGGCGATCTGGCGCGGAATCAGGTATCCTTTGGCGATCGCGAGCTTCTCTTCCTCAATGTAGCCCGGGAGCTCCAGCACCTCCATGCGGTCGCGCAGGGGTCCGGGGATCGTGTCGAGGACGTTCGCCGTCGCGATGAAAAGGACCTGGCTGAGGTCGAAGGGCACGCCGAGGTAGTGATCCTGGAAAGTGGCGTTCTGCGCCGGGTCGAGGACCTCGAGCAGCGCCGCGGACGGATCGCCGTGAAAGCTCGCGCTGAGCTTGTCGATCTCGTCGAGCATGAAGACGGGATTTTTGGTGCCGGCCTTGCGTATCCCCTGGATGATGTTGCCGGGCAACGCGCCGACGTAGGTGCGCCGGTGGCCGCGGATGTCGGCCTCGTCGTGCACGCCGCCGAGGCTCTGGCGGACGAACTTGCGGTTCATGGCGCGTGCAATGCTCTGCCCCAGTGAGGTCTTCCCGACTCCGGGCGGACCGACCAGGCACAGAATGGGGCTCTTTCCCTCGGGCTTGAGCTTCCGCACGGCGAGAAACTCGATGATGCGGCGCTTCACCTTTTCCAGCCCGTGGTGGTCGGCGTCGAGGATCGCCCGCGCCCGCGCCAAATCGATCTGCTCAGGCGTGGTGACGTTCCACGGCAGCTCGATCAGCCAGTCGAGGTAGGTCCTGAGCGACGAGTATTCGGCGGCGGCCTCCGGCATGCGCTCGAGCCGCGCCAGCTCCCGAAGCGCCTCTCGCTCCACTTCCGGAGGCATCTTGGCCTCGTAGATTTTTTTTCGCAGCTCCTCGATTTCAACGCTCCTGCCGTCTTCTTCACCGAGCTCTCTTTGGATCGCCTTGAGCTGCTCGCGGAGGAAATATTGCCGCTGTGCCCGGTCCATCGACTCCTTGGTCTCTTCGCCGATTTTCTTGGTCAGCTCGAGCAGCTCGATCTGGCGCGCCAGCTTCTCGGAGACTTTCTGGATGCGCGCCTCCACGTCGAAGGTCGCCAGGATCTCCTGTTTTTCCGCTGGCGGCAGGTCGAGGGTGGAGGCGATGATGTCGATCAGGACGCGGGGGTCCTGGATGCCTTCGATGGTGTAGATCAGCTCGCTCATCGGCTGCGGCATCAGCGAGAGGGACTTCGCCGCCAGCTGGCGCAGGTGCAGCACTCGCGCCTCGAACTCCTTGGTGGTCGGAACCGTCTCTTCGATCATCGTGACGCGCGCGATCAGGAACGGATCGGTTTCGAGGAACTCGGCGATCCCGAAGCGCTGGCGCCCCTGCACGATCACCTGTCTCTGGCCGTCGGGCAGCGTGAGCATGCGCAGCACTCCGGCGGCCGTGCCGACCGGATAGAGGTCCTCGGGCCGCGGCGTTTCGACCCGCGGGTCCCGCTGAGTGACGAAGCCGATGGTCAATTCCTGCCGGACAGCCTCCTCGACCACCCGCAGGCTCGCCGGCCGGCCGATGATAAAGGGCATCACGGTCGAAGGGAAGAGCACCGAATTGCGGAGGGGCAGGATGACGAGCGCCCCGGGCGGCACGTGAAGACGGGGCGTGGATTTCAGGGGTTCCGCTGATCCCGCCATGGCCTTTATTTTTTCAGCTCGACGATCAGCAATCCGTTCTGGAAGACGATCTCTCCCATTTTCAGAGGATTCTGATGTCGGACCAGGCTGAGGCGCCGCTCGAAGCGGCCGAGTGGCACCTCCCAGACCTTCAGCTCTCCGTCCCGGCAGCACTTCGGCAACGGACGTTCGCCCGCGATGCGAAGCTCGCATCCTTCGAGCCGGATGTCGACCCGCTCCGCCGCCACCCCGGGCAGGGCGGCCATGACCCAGAGCGATTCTTCGGTCTCGACCACGTTGACCGGCGGCGACCACGAGGTGAGTCGGCCCTGGGGAGCCCGGTACTGGACTGCGGTTGCGAGCTGCAGAAAATTTCTATGGATGCGCTCGGCCTGCTGGAGCAGGTCCGCGGCACGGCGCCAGATCATGACATCCCGTTCGGATGCGGCCATCGATGGAGGTCTCCGTGATTCAGCGTCACCAATGCGATCAGCCTAGGGCCCGGACCCCGGGTTGTCAAGAAAGGTTCGGGCGATTGCTTGACGCCGGGACGATTAGCCCCTAGACTTGGCCGTTCGTCGGTCGCTGCATGAGAGTCCGGACCCGCGATTCGATTTTGATGGCCTGCGTGCTTTGCGCCGGCGTTTTTCCGGTCGGCTCGGCCGGAACGGCGTCCTCCGGCAGTCGCACCTCCGGGGTCGCCGCAGAGGCCCGCGCGGAGCTGCTCGCCAGCATCCGGCAAACCCTGGCCCGCTCGCGAGAGCTGATGGAGATCTACGAGCGGGAGCACTTGCGACTCGCGGTCGAGGTCGGCAAACGCCGTTCGTTCTACGAGCGCGGGCTGATTGCGCGCCGCGACGTCGAGGATGCAGACGAGGCGCTCCGGGAGCTCGATCGCAAGATCGCCGAGCTGGCGCGCTCGATACGGGAGAACGAAAATGCCCTGGCCGAAGCCGCGCTGGCCGGCCGGGCGCAAGAGGTGCCCGCGGCAAACAACGGCGCGGTCGCGATACGGTTCGATGGAACCGGACGGTGGTCGCTCGCCGACGCGCGCGAGATCGAGGATTTTTTTTCCCGCGCGTTCGGCCGCCCCCTGCCGGTGAGCGCGCGCGGTCAGACGCCGACCCACGACCGGCTGAGGTTCGACCACCGCGATGCTCTCGACGTGGCCCTGCACCCGGACAGTCCGGAGGGGCGCTCTTTGATCGCTTACCTGCGCCGGTCCGGGATTCCCTTCGTTGCTTTTCGCAATGCAGCCGCGGGAGCCGCCACCGGTGCGCACATTCACATAGGCCGGCCGTCGCTCAGGGTTTCAGAGGCCGTCTCGCCCAGACGTTCCTAGCGCAGGTAGCAGCCAAGGAGGCGATTTCCAGACATTTTTCGTTTACTTGGGACGATGGCCGTGGGTAAAACGGCCAGTGGCGAATTTGCTGCCGGGGTGCGTCCATGCTAAAATTACGCTGTTTTGAAAAGCAAGGAAAATCAAAACCTTAGAGTGCCCGCTCAAAATTCCTCCAAGCCTCCCGGTTGCCAAACAGAATTATGAAACCGCCCACTTTCGACGGGCTCCTCGGGACTTTTGCTTACTTTTCGATGGACGTCGCCATCGATTCCTCGATTCCGACCTATAGCGGAGGTCTGGGGATTCTGGCCGGCGACATGCTTCGTTCCGCGGCCGACATCGGCATCTCCATGGTCGCCATAACCCTCCTCCACCGCAAAGGATACTTCGACCAGCGGCTCGACTCCGAGGGCAACCAGCTCGAAAGCCCGTCCCACTGGAACCCGGAGGACCATCTCGAGCCCCTGGAGCCCAAAGTGACCATCTCGATCGACGGGCGGGAAGTGTATGTGCGCGCCTGGCGATACCTGTTTCGCGGGGTGACCGGCCACACGGTTCCGTTGCTCCTGCTCGACACGTGCCTTGAGGAAAACGATCCGCGGGATCGCACGCTGACCGATCATCTCTACGGGGGGGACGAGCATTACCGGCTGCGACAGGAGGTGGTCCTGGGCTATGGGGGGGTGGCGATGATCCGTGCCCTGGGGTACAGCAACGTGCGCCTGTACCACATGAACGAGGGCCATTCGGCCTTCGTTGCGATGGCGTTGCTGGAACAGCAGTTCGGGAACAGCGTCCCGCAGGCGATCGGCGAGCGGGAGATCGAGTCGGTCCGGCAGCGATGCGTTTTCACCACGCATACCCCGGTGCCGGCCGGGCACGACCGGTTTTCGCACGAGCTGGTCCGGGACGCGCTGGGAGAGGAGCGGGCGGAGCTGCTCAAGCGGATGCAGCTGCTCGACGGCTCGCTCAACATGACGGAGCTGGCCCTGCGGCTTTCCTCCTTCGCCAACGGCGTTTCGATGCGCCACGGCGAGGTCTCGAGAAAAATGTTTCCCGGCTACCGCATCGGCGCGATCACCAACGGCGTTCACGCAGGGACCTGGACGTCGGCGCCGTTCGCGGCGCTTTACGATCGAACCATCCCGCAGTGGCGCAGCGACAGCTGGTATCTGCGTTACGCCGTCGGGATCCCGCTGCGCGACATCCGGGAAACGCATGCGCGCGCCAAGAGCGAGCTGTTCCGACAGGTGCGGTGGTTGACGGGGGCCGCGCTCGACGAGTCCGTCTTCACCATCGGTTTCGCCCGCAGGGCCACGGCCTACAAACGCGGCGATCTGCTGTTCACCGACCTGGAGCGGCTCAAGCAGATCTCCCGCCGCTCGGGGCCGCTCCAGCTGATCTATGGCGGCAAGGCCCATCCGCGCGACCAGGCCGGAAAGGCGATCATCCGGCGCATTTTCGAGGCGGCGGCCGCACTGGCGTCGGACGTGCGCGTGGTCTACCTCGAGAACTACGACATGAACCTCGGCAAGCTGATCTGCTCCGGCGTGGACGTGTGGCTGAACACGCCGCTCCGACCCCAGGAGGCTTCGGGGACGAGCGGTATGAAGGCGGCGCTCAACGGCGTGCCGAGCTTCAGCGTGCTCGACGGCTGGTGGGTCGAAGGACACATCGAGGGCGTGACCGGATGGTCGATCGGGGAGCCGGACGACCCGGAGAACGACCCGCAGGCCGAGGTGAGCTCCCTTTACTCGAAGCTCGAAAACGTCATTTTGCCGCTCTTCTACAACCGGCCGGATGAGTTCGCCGAGGTCATGCGCTACGCGATCAGCATCAACGGAGCGTTCTTCAATACCCAGCGCATGATGGCGCAGTACCTGCGCGACGCCTACCTGCCCTCGTTGGCGCGTTCCGAAACCTCGCTCGGCTGAGACCTCGTTTCGGAGCGCCGATCTGCGGCGTCAGTGCTTCTGCTCGCCCCGGAGCTTCCACTCCAGGCCGTCGATGATGCACTCGACGCTCGCCTGGAGAATGTCGGCCGCCACTCCCACCGTGCCCCAGCGCTCCTGATCGTCGGAGAAGATCGCCAGAACCCGGACGAGCGCTCCCGCGCCCCCTTCCTCATCATCGCGGACGAGCGCGCCGTGGTGGAGCAGCCGCACGTCGAATTCCTCGAGCTTGACTTCGGCCAGCTGGGGGTAGTGTTTTTCGAGGATCTTGCGCATCGCGCTGTCCACCGCGTGCACCGGGCCTCGCCCCGTCGCGGCGACCAGCTCTTCCTGCCCGAATATCTCGATCAGAACCGTCGCTTGGGTGGTGTTGCGGAGCAGTTCGGGAGCCTGAAAATCGACCTGATCGTCGATCTTGCACCTGAGGACGCGAAAGGGCTTGAGGTAGTCCTCGCGCTTGCGGATCGACATCAGCTCGAACGAAGCCCAGGCGCCATCGAGGCGAAAGAAATCCTCTTTGAGATCTCTTGCCATAGAACCCCCCGTTCAAGGCCGGAGCGCTGCCATTGTACCGACCCTTCATGCCTGTTCATGTGTCTCCTGTATCCGGGCGAGATCAACCGCAAAAGTCCCGTAGGAGAGCGGGACGGAGAGTTGCCGCCCGCCGGTGCGCCGATTTCGCGGCCGGTCGGCGCCGGAAAGTCAAAATCTTTCCATCCCCGGTCAACTTTGATATGATGGCCATAGCTATGGAAACGAAATCGGACAACCGCTTGCATCGGTTCTTCCTGGAGATGGTGCGGCAAAGCTTCTGGCAGCTCGGCATCTACGATGCGACCGTGGCGGGCTACGTCGCCGACGTCCTCACCGACTTTGCACGCGCCGACAAACTCTACCGCATTCGCCGCGGCGGACGCAAAGTGGACAGCGTGGTCGAAATGCTGTCGCAAAACCCGCTCGACGCCACGGACGAAACCAACATCCTGCGCCACAGGGAGCTGCGCAAGTACATCGGGGATTACGCGCTCTTCATGAGCGGCATCTTCCGCAGCCACGTCGAAGGTCAGGGGTACCTCGATTACTACATCCGCGAAGGCACGCGCTCGTACTGGACGGTCTCGGAGCTCGATCTGACGCTGTACCGCACCGGCTTCATTCTTTTCCAGGAGCTTTCCAAAAAATTCGAGTATTACTCCGGAGCGCTCGATTATGCCCGGAAAGCGTATTTTGCGCCCGAGCCGGGAGAAGATCCGTTCGCCGGATTCCTCCGCCAGGTCGAGGGCTGGATGAAGGTCAACCTCACCCAGAACTAGCCGCGCATCGGCTCCGAGCCGGTGCGCCGACGTCTCGCCGTGAAGCGTCTCGGAACCGCCGTCGGTTTGCTCGCCGGCGGGGTTCTTTTGGCCGCGGCCCTGGCGGGCTCCGCGATCTTTCTCCCGCCCTGGCAGCCGCCCGGAACCGCGGAAATCCGAATCGAACAGGGGGAGCCGCTCTCCTCGATCGTTCGTAAGCTGAGCGAGCAGCGCATCGTCGTCCACGCGAGGCTGTTTTCCCTTTGGGCGCGGCTTGCGGGACTCGAAAAGCGGGTCCAGTGGGGCGTTTATCGCTTCGAAACGCCGCTGTCGGCGCACCAGGTGCTGCGGCAGCTGGCCTCGGGCAAGGGCGTCTACCATCGTGTCACGATCCCCGAAGGGCTCACGGTCGAAGAGATCGGTGAGCTGCTGGCCAATCTGGGAATCGTCGACAAGGAAAAGTTCCTGGAGGCGGCCGCCGACCCCGAGCTGCTGTCGAGCCTGGGGCTGCGCGACAAGGGCATCGAAGGATATCTTTTTCCGAGCACCTACCATTTCGCGCCGTCGCTTTCCGAGCGCGAGATCATCGTCGCGATGTCCGAGCAATTCCGCAAAGCATTCGATTCGCTCGTGCGCCGGGAAGCGGCGACCACACCGCTCACCGCCCACGAGGTGGTGACGCTCGCCTCGATCATCGAGAAGGAGACGGGAATCGACGCCGAGCGACCGCTGATCGCGGCCGTATTTCACAACCGCCTGCGGCTGAAGATGCCGCTGCAGAGCGACCCCACGGTGATCTACGGCATCAAGGACTTCAACGGCAATCTCACGCGCAAGGACCTCCAGAGCCGGAGCCCTTACAACACCTACCGGATTCCCGGATTGCCGCCCGGGCCCATCTGCAATCCAGGGCTCGCCTCGCTGAGAGCGGCCTTACAGCCGGCCGACGTGCCGTATCTCTACTTCGTCTCGCGCAACGACGGCACCCATCTGTTTTCGGAAACCCTCGACGCGCACAGCCAGGCGGTGAAAACCTTCCAGCCGAAGCAGAGCGCTTCCGGCGGGAAGAAGGATCTCGTGCGCCGCCGCTGAGCGCGCGATTTATCGCCCGGTCCCGACGTGTTATAGTTTCGGCCATGCGGATTTTCCCGGGCGCCCAGCGAGGCGGCGACGCCCCGGAGCGGCTGATCGAAAGGCTTTACAGGCGGTTGCGCCGCCAGGTCCTCGGGGACCTGGCGCTGGCCTGGGGTCCCCCGTTGCTTGCGGCCCTCTACATCGCGGCCGTGCTCGGGCGCAACGGGCGCATCCCGCCGCTTGCGGCGGTCTTGCTGCCGGCAGCGGTCCTTGGAGCGGCGCTGACCGCCGCCGTGGCACGCTTTCGCCGGCGAGCGCCGACACCCGGCCTTGCCGCGCGGCTTCTCGACCAAAGGAAGGATGCGGCCGATCGTTTCCTCACGCTCGCCACACTCGAGCCCGCGTCGGTCTCCGGTGCCCTCGTGAAGCGTTTGCGCAGCGAGGCGGCGCAGCTCGCCGCAAGCGTGAATCTGAAGCGCGATTTCGCCTACCGGATCAAGCGCTCTTTCCCGGCCGCCGCCGCCGGCTCCGTGCTGGCGGTTGTGCTGCTCCATCTCTTTTTGCCCCTGGCGCAATCGAGGATGTCCACCCCTGAGCGGCTTCTCGAGCTCGCCGATCGATTGGCGCGCCAGCCGCGGTTTGCCGGGCTCGCCGAGCGCGTGCGGGCCGTTGCGGCGAAGGCTCAGGATCCGAGGGCCACGGCTGAAGAACGCCGCGAGCTGGCCGCCGAGACGCGCGAGCAGGTCGAGGAGCAGCGGCAGAAAGAACGGCAGTCGGACGAGCGCAACCTGCTGGGTCAGACTGCGGCCGCGCTCAAGGGGCTGGAGGAGCAGGCGGAGCGCCAGCGCAACGCGCAGCAACCGGGCGGCGGCGGGGTCCGAACCGAGCTCCAGGAGCAAGGTCCGGGGCCGGGCGGGCCGAGGCAGGGGGGAGGGGACGGCAAGGGCGAGATCGCGGCGCAGCGCAATTCGGCGCTCGAGCAGGGAAAGAGCGGCAACACGGCGCCGCCGCCGGGAGAAGGCGAGAAGAACAGCGGTCCGGCAAAATCTCAGGGCGGCAATCAGCCCCAGCCAGGCAAGCAGGAAGGCGGAGAAAGGCCGGGCAAGGCGCAAGGGGGAACGGAAGGAAGGATGGGCGGCAGTCGGCCGGAGGAAATTCCGACCGGCCCGCCGCCCGCCGAGCGTTTCGTCAAGCCGGGGGAAGAGGGAAAACAGGGGCTCAAGGGCGCCGGTTACGTGACCGTGCAGCTGCCGGAGGAGCTTACGGCTGACGCGGCAGCGGCGTCCGTGGGGGAGGGGAAGGCGGCGAAGAGGGCCCGTCCCAGAGTCCCGGTGAGCAACACGCCGCTGCCGGTGCACGTTCCCGACGCGCCGCGCGAGAAGCAGAACATTCCGCTCGAATACCGGGGAATGATCCGCTGAGACGGGAAAGGAACGGATGGAGCCGGAACAGTTTCGCGAGATTTTCGCCCAGCTGGAGCGCGAAGTGCGCAAGGTCATCGTCGGCCACGAGGAGGTCATTCGCGACGTGCTGATCGCTTTTTTCAGCGGCGGCCACGTCCTTCTCGAAGGCGTTCCCGGCCTGGGGAAAACCCTGCTGGTGAAAACCCTGAGCAGCGCCCTTGGCGTTTCCTTCAAGCGTATCCAGTTCACCCCCGACCTCATGCCGTCGGACATCGTCGGCACACAGGTGCTTTCGGAAACCGACGGTGCGCGGGAGTTCCACTTCAAGCGCGGCCCGATCTTCGCCCACGTGGTTCTCGCCGATGAGATCAACCGGGCCACGCCCAAGACGCAGTCGGCGGTGCTCGAGGCGATGGAGGAAAAGCAGGTCACGGTCTTCGGCGAATCGCACGGCCTGGAGGCGCCGTTCATGGTGCTGGCGACGCAAAACCCGATCGAGCTGGAGGGAACGTACCCTCTTCCGGAGGCGCAGCTCGATCGATTTTTCTTCAAGCTGCTGGTCCTGCCGCCCTCGCCCGCCGAGCTGCGGGAGATCCTGAAACGGACGACGGGTGCCGAGATCCCGGCCACGGGAAGGATCCTGCCGGAGGACGGCGGCCAGCTGATCCACGAAATGCAGCGGCTGGTCCGCCAGGTGCTGATCGCGCCGCCGATCGAGGACTACGTGGTGCGCCTGGTGCACGCGACGCAGCCGAACGGGCAGGACGGAGGCCCGTCCGCCGCCCCCGTGAAACATTATCTGCGGTTCGGCTCGAGCCCGCGCGGAGCGCAGGCGATCATCCTGGGGGCCAAAGCCAACGCGCTGGCGGAGGGCCGTGTTCACGTAAGTTACGCGGACGTCGAAAAAATGATCTACCCGGCGCTGCGCCACCGGGTCATCCTCAACTTTCAGGCGGAAGCGGAAAACGTCACCGCCGATCAGATCCTCGCCGAGGTGCTCAAGCAGGTGCCGCGCAATTAGGAGCTCCGCAGCGCGGGCGCTCGCCTGCGGTGGTATCCAGCGCTCGCTGTCGGGCGTTCTGAGCTTTCGACGCGCGGCGCTCCGGGAAGCGTTTCTCAGGTCTAGTCGATCTTGTTTTTTATCGCCGGCACGGTTTTCAGGTAGTCGGCAATCGCGAGCGCGTCCTCCCGTGTCAGGTCTTTATAGCCGTGGCCCACACCCTCGACGACCTCGGCCATCAGCCCTTGGACGTTGTCGAGATCGGGCTTGGTTCCGGTCAGCAGCAGCTCGGCGATCTCTTCGCGCTTCCAGGTCCCGATCCCGGTTTCCTTGTCCGGCGTGATGTTCGGCACCGCCTCGCCGAGAGGACCGTGCGCCTGATCCACGCCTGCCAGGTAGAGCGAGCGCTTGGGCGCGCCGAGCGCGTTTCGGGGCGTGTGGCAGTCTCCGCAAACCGCGACGTGATCGACGAGGTAACGTCCCCGCTCGACGCCGCTCCGTGGCGCCCGATCCGGGGGAGACGAGAAACGTCCGAAGAGCTTGAGCCAGAGCGGCACCCCGAGGCCGCGGAGAAACGGGATGCGCGTCCGCAGAGGGGACGTGGCTTTTCTGACGGGCTTCAGCGTTCTAAGGTAGGCGATCAGGGCGTTCAGATCCTCCCGCGCCATCCCTGAATAGGCTTCGTAGGGCATGACCGGAAGAATGCGGCTTCCGTCGGGGCGGACCCCCCGGGTCAGCGCTGCCCCGATCTGCGAGTCGGTCCAGCTTCCGAGCCCGGTTTCCCTGTCCGAGGTGAGATTGGTGCTGTAGACGGTGCCGAACGGCGTGGGGAATGCCCGACCGCCCGCGTTGCGGGTTCCCTTCGGGTCGGTGTGGCACGCGCAACCACCCGCGGCACCGAAGACGTAGCGGCCGCGCGCGACCAGAGCGTTCTCCTGAGCTTCACCGCGAGCAGTCGCAACCAGCAACAGGACTCCCGCGAGGCTGCGGACGACAAACGAGCGCCGTCGCTTCATGCTCTCGGCCGCCCGGACGAAGCGGCGCGAATCCTCGCGTCCAGATGACCGAGCATCCCGTAGAAGAGCTGGTTGATCGGCGCCTTCTTGCCGGCCTCGGACAGAAGCTTCACCACGACGCCGTTGAAGGCCTCGTATTCCAGCGGTTTTCCCGCTTCGAGATCCTGGAGCATGGAGGGTTTGAACTCCCCCAGGCTGCGCGAGAATTCCAGCGAAGCGCGCGCCGTTTCCGGAGCCAGGACGATTCCCCGGATCGCGGCAGCCTCCCGCACCTCGGTCATGCAGTCGAGCGCGAGCTGCGAAAGCGACTCCGACTCGACGATCTCGCGAACCGTTGCGCGGGTGAGCGCCGCGATGGCACAGAACGGTGCGTTCCAGAGGAGCTTGGCCCACTGCACGCGCCGGATCTCCGGGCTGATCTTGCACGGGATCTGCGCAGCCGCAAAAACCCTGGCCGCCTCGCCCGCGACCGTCCCCGTGGAACCGTCGAGCGTGCCCAACACGATCCGCCCCTCGGCGGTGTGCTCGATCCGCCCCGGCCCGGCGAGCCTCGCCGCCAGGTAGACTACTCCCGCCAGCACGCGGCGCTCGCCCCAACGCCGCGCGATCTTGTCCGCGTTGTCGACGCCGTTTTGCAGGGAGAGGATCGCCGTTTGCTGCCCCAGAAGAGGACCGAGGGTTTCGGCGCACCCGTCGGTATCGTAGGATTTGACGCAAAAGAGCACGAGATCCACCGGGCCGGCCGCGGCAGGATCCGCAACGCACAGGCTGTCTCGGATCCGCAGGTCGCCGCCCGGGCTGCGAACCTCCAGACCGTCGCGCCGCATCGCCTCCAGATGCGCTCCGCGCGCGACGAATACGACGCTCTCTCCCGCGGCTGCGAGCCGGGCGCCGAAATAGCCGCCCACCGCGCCAGCGCCGACGACCGCTACGCGCATCGCTGGTCCGTCCTGGTGCTCATATCCCCGGGCGCCGCTCCCGGCGCCAACGAGCTCTTTAGTAGTCGGCGGGCGCGAGGTTGTCAACGCGGAGCTTGCCGGGGCTCACCGCGGCCTCCGTTTCGCTTCCGGCCATGTTATGCTAGAAAAATAGCGCGATGGAGAGGATCGAACCGCAGTCTGACCACGAGCGGCTGAGGCCGTACGCCCCCGGCTCGCGGGTCACGTTTCGCGGCAAGCCGTACACCGTCGAGCGGCGAACGACGCTGGCCTCGGGCGAAGCTGCGGTGGTGCTCCGAGGGGAAAACGAACAATTCACGGTGGGGGCGGGCGAGTTTTTCGCCGGTCTGGAGACGGCATCGAGCGATTAGAACGGAGGTCAGGATGGGGAGGATCAGGCTTACGCTGGCCTGCTGGGATTACGACCGGACGCGGGCGCTGCAGGACGGCCGGGTCGAGGTGGAGGGGGTGGACCTCACCTACCTGCCGCTGAGGGTCGAAGAAACCTTCTGGCGCATGCTGCGCTACGGCGAGTTCGACGCTGCGGAGCTGTCGACCGGCTCCTACCTCATGGCTCGGGAGAAAGGATCTCCGAAGCTGATCGCGATTCCGGTCTTCCCGTCACGCGCTTTCCGCCATTCCTGCATCTACGTCAACACCGGCTCCGGAATCGAAAAACCGGCCGACATGGCCGGCAAGCGCGTCGGAGTTCCCGAGTACCAGATTACGATGGCGATCTGGGCCCGGGGGATTTTGCAGCACGAGTACGGGGTTCCGCCGCACGCGATGAAGTGGTTCACCGGCGGGGAAGAGCATCCGGGCCGGGAAGACAAGATCAAGCACGACCTGCCGGCCAACATCGATATCCGGCCCATCCGGCCGGACCAGACGCTTTCGTCGATGCTCGAGAACGGGGAGATCGACGCGATGATTTCCGCGCACATGCCGTCGCCGTTCGTCCGGCGCTCGCCCAAGGTGCGCCGCCTGATTCCCAACTTCCGCGAGGTCGAGGAGGATTATTTCCGCCGCACGCGGATCTTCCCGATCATGCACACGGTGGCGTTGCGCCAGGAATTCTACGAAAAGCATCCCTGGGTGGCACAGAGCCTGTTCAAGGCCTTCGAGGAGTCGAAGCGTATCTGCCAGGAAGCGATGTACGAGTTCTCCGCGCTCAAGTACATGATGGCATGGTCCATCGACGAAATGGAAAAAGAGCGCGAGATCCTCGGCCCGGATCCTTGGGCCTACGGGCTGGAAGCGAACCGGCACGTGCTCGAGACGCTGGTCCAGTACGCCCATGAGCAGGGACTGCTCAAGCGGAAGCCGGCGATCGAATCGCTGTTCGCCCCCAACACGCTCGAGGAGTTCAAGATCTAGCGACCGGCCCGCCGGACCGCAAGAAGACCAGCCTATGCCCGACGAAAAGACCGCGACCCTGGAGGAAACCAAGTGGTGGATCGACCGCGGGCCGGTCAAGGAGCGGCGGCCCGCCGCGCCGGCGCGCGGGATCGTCGAGCGCTGGGCCTACGAGATCCTCAAAGGCTACGACCAGGAGCAGGCGGCCAGGAATCTCGTCGACATCAACCCGCGAATCCTGAGAGAGGTCGAGGTCGCGCCGGGGCAGTGGGCCTACTTCTCGATGGAGGTCGGCACCTACCCGCCGGAAAAGCTCGCCAAAATAAAAAACGGATTGCCGTTGCCGGCTGGCGCCCGGGGCGTGGTGATCGACGCGGGCTATTCAGTCCGGGTGATCATCACGGGGGAGCCGGTGGGAGAGCGCTATGTCGACATCAACTTCACCGACGCGCCTTCCCTCGATTACTGGGTGCGGGGCCAACTCGTTCAGGAGCGGGTCTTCTCCAATGTCGGCGAGGCGCTGAACCGGATCCGGACGGAGCTCGCCAAATACCTGCAGCGTCCCGAAGAGGGCTAACGACAGCCGCAGCCCTGGGGCGTGCAGCCGCAGCCGCCTGTCGGGGCCGTGCTTTCGCCAGCCGCGCGCGCCGCGGGGGAACGAAAAACGGACAGCTGTTTGGTGATGCTGCGGCTGTCGCACTTTGGGCAGCGGATCTGCTCGCTCTTCGACAAAACGACCTGCTCGAAACTGTGGCCGCAGCGGCGGCAGGCGTACTCGTAAATCGGCATGACTCCTCTCCCGGACAGCTCGTCAACCCGGCGACGCTCACCCGGTCGTCGCTCTGGCTTTCTTCGGCTTCGGCGCTTCGCGCAACGGGTTTTCCCTCGGGATCGGAACCAGAGCGGTGACCTCCAGGCCATAACCGCGCAGACCCACCAGGTGCTTGCGGTTGTTCGTGAGCAGGCGCATCTTGCGCACCCCGAGGTCACGCAGGATCTGCGCCCCGATCCCGTACTCCTTGAAATCGGCGCGGTAGACGAAGGAAGGGTTCATGTCCTTTTGCTGCCTCCCTTCGACTCTCGGATAGGTTACGGTCAGCGGCCGCACCCCCTTGTGCTCGGGCTGAAGATAGAGGATGACCCCTTTGCCTTCCGCGGCGATCATCTCCATCGAACGCTGGATGACCGCGCCGGTGTTGAGCAGCTCGAATCCGAAGACGTCCCCGGGGACGTACTTGGTGTGCACGCGCACGAGGGTTTCTTCCCTGGGTGAGATCTCCCCCTTGATCAACGCCAGGTGCTCGCTCTGGTCGACGTGCGTGTTGTAGACCACGGCCTCGAAACGGCCGCCGACGCGCGTGGGCAGCGGCGCCGAGGCCGCGCGGTACACCAGCGAGTCGTAGTTCAGGCGATACTGGATCAGGTCGGCGACCGTCACGACCTTGAGCTTGTGGCGCCGCGCGAACTTCATCAGATCGGGAAGCCGCGCCATGGTACCGTCGTCCTTCATGATCTCGCAGATCACTCCCGCCGGCTTGAGCCCGGCCAGGCGGGCGAGGTCGACCGATCCCTCGGTCTGCCCCGCGCGCACCAGGACGCCTCCCTTTCTGGCGCGGAGCGGGAAGATATGGCCGGGAACCACGAGGTCCTGCGGTTTGGCGTCGTCGGCGATCGCGTCGAGGATGGTTTTGGCGCGGTCGGCGGCCGATATGCCGGTCGTGATCCCGGAAGCGGCGTCAATCGAGACCGTGAAAGCGGTGCCGAACGGGGAGGTATTCTCCGAAACCATCATGTTGAGGTTCAGCTGCCGGACGCGCTCTTCGGTCAGCGAGAGGCAGATCAAACCGCGACCGTGCCTCGCCATGAAGTTGATCGCTTCGGGCGTGACCTTTTCCGCCGCCATACAGAGATCGCCCTCGTTTTCGCGATCCTTGTCATCCATCAGGATGACCATCCGGCCGCGGCGGATCTCGTCGATCGCCTCTTCGATGGTAGCCAGGGGCATGCGGCTCCTAATTTATCACCTCGCCCGGTAACTTCAAACCGGTCCAGGGAGTCGGCGTTGCTATTGACTTGGCCAGGCCGAGTGCTAGGTTGGCCACAGCCCGACATGGACCGAATCTTCAAAGCGGCCTCCGCCCTGCTCATGGCGGCGCTCCTGATTCTCGGAGCCGTGGCCGTCAGCTTCGCTGCGCACGAAGAAAGCGCCGATCTCTTTGCCGCGAGCATGGCTCTGCCGCACCCCGCAGCCGCGGGACCAGCCCTGCTGGACCGCTGGGGTCTAGTCGCGAAGATCGGGCTCGGGGCCGCCGATCTGCCCGGCTCGTTTCAGCTCGGCGCGGTCGATCACCGTTCGTCGTGCGGGAAGGTGGTCCAGCCCGCCTTTGAGCCCTTCGCGCCGATGCGGCTCGCGCCGAAAATCCCGCTCAACCTCTTGCAATCCGTCCTGATCATCTGATCTCCGGCTACCGGCTTGTTTTCCGGCGCCGGGCGGCCGCGTAAGCCCGTGCGTGCGGAAATTTCCGGCGCCGGCGCGAGCCCGGGTTTTTCATTTCCCTCCGGAGAGGCCGCGCCCGCAGGGAATTTTTTTTACGGAGGAAAGATGATCGCGCGAAAGAAAGGCAAGCGTGTTTTGTTCAGGACAAAGGCGGCCGCCGGTGCCCCGGCGGTCCGCAAAGCGTTCTTCTGCGACGAACGGGCGTTTTCCATATTCCAGCCGGATGTGCTGGTGCCGCACGAGTATCTTGCGACTTACCAGAGAAAGTTCCGGTTGCAGCCGGAAAAGGTGCTGATGCTGGCGGTTCTCAGGGACGCCGTCGACTGCTTTCAAAGCCATCTCCGGGCCACGCAGCCCAAGCGGGCTGCTCTGCATCGCGACGCCGAAGCGTGGATTTTCGACGACGACCGCAGCCACCTGTTCTCGTTCGTCAATATCTGCGACGTATTGGGGCTCGACGCAGCCTACCTGCGGCAGGGTTTGAAGCGGTGGAAGCGATCCCGAACGGCTCTGCGGGAAGTCGGAAAGCGCAAAGTCGGATAACGGCCCCGACTTTGCTGTCTTTCGGATTCCTGTTAGAAATTGAGAAGTCCCGGCCGGTCGCGCAGGACCGGCCGGGGGGCGGAAGGTCGGGCGGTTCGAGCCTGCGGACGGGTCAGAGCGGGGACCGAAGAACGAAGAACGGGAAGCACGTTTCGAATCGTACGCGCGGTGAAATTCGAATTTCGAACCGGGAACTGGAGACCGGAAAGCGGAAACGGGGAGCCGGATAGCCAATGAAAGTCGGCCTGATCGGTTATCGCGGGGCCGGGAAGACGACGATCTTCAACATGCTCACCGGCCTCCAGGTGCAAACCGGCTTCGCCGGGAGCGCAGGCGAGATTCACCTGGGAACGATCAAGGTTCCCGACGCCCGCATCGATCGGCTCTCGGAGATCTACCGGCCGCGAAAGACGACCTACGCCGAGATTCGCTTCACGGACTTTCCCGGAGGTCGGGGCGAGGAGTCGCTCAAGCCGGGCGCTGGCCTGGCGGCGCAAATGCGCGAAGTCGAGGCGATCGCGCTCGTGCTCCGCGATTTCGGGCCGGACGCGGATCCGCTGAAGGAGCTGAACGATCTCGTCGCGGAGATGATTCTCGCCGACCTTGCGGTCGTGGAAAACCGCCTCGGCCGGTTGAAAAAAGAAAAGGGCCGGCCCAACGAGGCGGCGCTGCTGCAGCGGTGCGCCGCGGCTCTGGAAAACGAGCAGAGCCTGAGAAGCGTCGCCTTTTCCCCCGACGAGGAAAACCTCCTGTCCGGCTTCGGCTTTCTCAGCCGCAAACCGCTGCTCGTGCTTTTCAACCGGGCCGACGAGGACGCGGGAAAGCCGCTGCCGGAGCGCTACCGCGAAGCGCTGGAGCGACGGGGCTTGACGGGGCTCGCTCTGGCCGGACGGGTCGAGGCCGAAATCGCGCAGCTCGAGGAGAGCGACCGGGCGGCGTTCTTGAAGGAGATCGGCGTGGAAGAGCCGGCGCGCGACCGCTTCATCCGCGCTTGCTATCGACTGCTCGACCTGATCAGTTTCTTTACTACCGGCGAGGACGAGGTTCGCGCCTGGACCGTCCGCCAGGGAACCTCGGCGCGCAAGGCTGCGGGGAAGATTCACAGCGACATGGAGCGGGGCTTCATCCGCGCCGAGGTGATCGCCTACGACGACTTCATCGCGCTCGGGAGCGAGGCGCGGTGCCGCGAAGCGGGCAAGCTGAGGGTGGAAGGCAAGGATTACGTGGTCCGCGACGGCGACATCATCCACTTCCGCTTCGCGGTCTAGCGCGTCGTTTGAGTCGCCGGCGAAAATCATTTAAATTCGACCCGCCTTTGTTCCCGCAGGAGGAGCGACACCCATGATTCACACCAGGAAACCCCGAAGGGCGACCCCCGTTTCGAGCGCCGTCTTGGCGGTGCTCTGGCTGTTCGCCGCCGGCGGTCCGGCGGCCGCCAATCCCTACGTGGCGGGCCCCAACGAGCGGCCGGTGACCGTACGAATCGCCACCTGCGCGGTCTCCGGAGGTTTCACCCACCTCTATACCGCGCTCGATCACGGCCTGTTCGACAAGTACGGGGTCAGGATGGAGCACGTCTACATCCGCGGCAGCGGCCCTTCGCTCGCCGCTTTGGCGGCCGATGAGATCCAGTTCCTCTATTGCGCCGCGGACGCGACCCTTCCCGGCCTCGCGACGGGCGTGGAGGCGAAGCTGGTGGCGGCGCCCCTGGTCAAGCTCCCCTACGTGCTCGTCACCCGCCAGGAGATCCGGCGCCTGGAGGACCTGCGCGGAAAGTCGCTCGGGGTGACCCGTCCGGGCGATTTGAGCGCCCGGCTCTCTCGCGCGCTGCTGAAGAAGTTCAATCTCGCCTCTCAGGTCTTAATCCGGCCGATCGGCGGTAGCCAGTCGGAGCGCTTTCACGCGATGGCTGCCAACGTGGTCCAGGGGGTCATCGTGACGCCACCGCTGGACGTGCGCGCGAAAAACGAGGGCTTCAACGTGCTCTACCGCCTGATCGATCTCGATCTGCCCTTCATCTACAGCTCGTTGCACGCGAGCCAGCGCAGCCTGCGCGAGCGGCCGGAGCTGGTGCAGCGGGTGGTCGCCGGCTTCGCCGAGGCGGTTCACTTCGTCGAGCGGCATCCGGACAAAGCCATGGCGTCGATCCGCAAGACGATGCGGATCACCGACGACGAAGCCGTGCGGGCTTCCTACCGGGTTTACGCGCGGGAGATCGTCGATCGCAGGATGGCGGTTCCCGGCGCAGCGGTGGCCGAAGCGGTCGAGCTGGTGCGCGCCGCAGGAACCCAGGTGAGAAAAAAACCCGAGGAGCTTTACGACAACAGCTTCGTTCAGCATCTGGAGAAAAGCGGCTTTTTCGCCGAGCTTTGGGGCGGGCAGAAAAGCGGCCGCTGACGCGGCGGCCGTCC
Organism: Candidatus Zixiibacteriota bacterium; assembly: GCA_035574315.1. Classification (NCBI taxonomy): domain Bacteria; kingdom Pseudomonadati; phylum Candidatus Zixiibacteriota; species Candidatus Zixiibacteriota bacterium. The sequence goes on along the minus strand of DATLYW010000012.1, from coordinate 239,736 downwards.
GGCGGCATGTTGCTCGGACCGGATCGGTACCGACCCGGCCGGGCGGGGATTCCTTGAGAGGCACCTCATGAAAACGCTGATCCAGGGCGGGTACGTGGTCGGATTCGACGGCCGCGAGCACGAGATCCTCAGGGATGGGGTCGTCGTCTTCGAGCGTGACCGGATCGAGTTCGTCGGCAAGGAGTATCCCGGCAAACCCGACAAGCTCATCGACGCCCGAGGATGCCTGGTCTGCCCGGGGTTCATCGACACGCACTTCCATTCCGGCATCAACGCAAGCGATTACATTCTCAACGACTCGACGAAGCGCGACTTCTTCGCCGCCAACTACCTCGCGCACGGCGCGCCGACGCGCGAGGGGGCCCGGCACGCTCACCTGAAGGACGTCGACGTCGGCCAGCGGTTTTCGCTCATCCACGTGCTGAAGAGCGGGGTAACGACCACCTTCGAGATCGGCGGGCCGGGAACCGAGCCGCAGGCGTACGTCGACATGGTCGATCAGGTCGGCATCCGTTGCTATACCGGGCCGAGCTACAAGAACGTCAGCTTCTTTCACGACTCGGCCGGGCGACTGGAGTACGACTGGGACGAAGCGCGCGGCAGCGAGGGCCTGGAGCGGGCGGTCGGGTTCGCCAAGAAATTCAACGGCGCCTGCGGCGGCCGCCTGAACGCGATGCTGTTCCCGGGGCACGTCGATTCGTGCACGCCGGAGCTTCTCCAGCGGACGCGGCGGTTGGCGAGGGACCTCGGCGTGCGCGTGCAGATTCACGCTACGATCAACCTCTTCGAGTTCCATACCGTGCTCCGGCGCGAGCGCTGCACGCCGATCGAGCTGCTGCATCGCATCGGCTTTCTCGACCCCGAGGTGTCGCTGTCGCACTGCATCTTCGTCAGCGGCCACAGCTGGCTTTCCTATCCGTTCGGCGACGATCTCAAGATCATCGCCGACTCGGGCGCTTCGGTCGCGTACAGTCCGCTCAAGTATCTGAAGCTCGGCGTCGTAATGGAGTCCTTCGACCGCTATCGCCAGGCCGGGATCAACCTCGGCATCGGCACCGACACCTTCCCGAAGGACATCCTCTCCGACATGCGCTACGCCGCGCTGGCGTCGCGGGTGGCGGACAAAAGCTTTCTGGCGGGCCATCCGCGCGACGTCTTCAACGCCGCCACCCTGGGCGGCGCCCGAATGCTCGGGCGGGACGACCTGGGGCGGCTCGAAAAGGGCGCCAAAGCGGATATCGTCATCGTGAACCTCAAGGACATCGCTTTCGGCGCGGTGCGCGACCCGATCCGGTCGCTGGTCGAAACCGCCGTGAGCCGGGACGTTCGTACGGTCATCGTCGACGGGGAGACGCTGGTCGACGGCGGACGCTATCTGCGCCTCGACGAAGAAGAGCTGCTCGAGAAAGTCCAGACCAGGGGGGAGCAGGTCTGGGCGAGCCTTCCCAAGTGGCACTGGACCGGCAAGGGCATCGACGAGGTCGTCCCGCCGTCTTTTCGAATGCGCTGACCGGTTGTCCGCGGGCGGCGTGCGCTTCAGTGGTTGCGCCTGCGGGCGCCGGCGGCTATATGTGCGGATCAAAGGTCGAGGAGGAAAGAGGCCGTGTCGGAGTTATCGGATCTCAGAATCAAGCTGGCCATGTCGTCGCGGATGCTTTTCAATGCGGGCCTCGTCGATTACAGCGGTCACATCAGCGCCCGGATTCCGGGCACCGAGCATTTTCTCATTCTGCCTCATCCCGTGAGCCGGGCGACGGTCCGCGCCGACGACATGGTCGTCGCCGATTTCGAGGGCAATCTGGTGGAAGGGAAGTACAGGGCGCCGTCCGAGGTTTACATGCACGCGCGCGGCTACAAGGCACGCCCCGACGTCCGCAGCATCGCCCACCTGCACAACCACATGGTGGCGGTGCTCAGCATGGTGGACAGGCCCTTCTTTCCCGCCTCTTCCAATCCGGGGGCGTTTTTCGGGCCGGGGCCGATGCCGCTCTACATGGACCCTGCGTTGATCCATACAATCGAGCAGGGCGACGCGGTGGCCCGGGCTCTCGGCGACCGGGACGCGGTGATCCTCAGGGGCCACGGGTCGATGGTCGTGGGACAGTCGATCGAATGGACGTTTGCGGCATGCATTGATCTCGAAGAGGCCGCCGCCCGCTTCTACAAAGCGTCGCTTCTCGGGGCAGTGCGCGTTTACACCGACGACGAGACCCGGAGAGTGATGAAAGGGCGACGCAGGGATGCGGTCGTGCAGAAGATCTGGGACCATAACGTCGCCAAGACCCGCCTGGCCGGTTTGATGGAAAACATCTGACGGGCGACGCGGCGTGCCTGCCGAAGCGGGCCGCGCGGCCTTTCGAAGGGCGCTTTCCGCGCCGTTCGCAAATTTCCGTATCGTGCGATTTTTCGGTTGCATTCGGAGCCGGTCCGTGCTATTTATGACGATTCAACTTTAGCCAGGAGAAACTCTTCAGATGTACGACGATTTCCTCGCAAGGATTCTCGAGCCCGACGTTTTTCTCCCCTCGCAGTTCTACGGCACCAGCGGTCTTTCCCGAAAGCTCGAAGGCGAAAAGCGGTTGATGATCGCTATTCTGAAGGACGCGGTGGAGTGCCTCGACAAGTATCGCGGCGCTCGGAGCAGCTCCGGCCGGATTCAGTACCAGAATGCCTTGGAGTGGATCGAGGATCGGGGCACCGATTGGCTCTTTTCGTTCACCAACATCTGCGATCTGCTGGGGTTCGACCCCGATTATCTGCGCGAGGTCCTGCTCAGGCGGGAAGAAAAGTACAGCCGTTCCGCCGCAGGCAAGGTCTATCCTTTTCCGGGCACGCAGAACCAGGACTGATCACCGTTTGCGCGTTCTGAGGCGCTGGAGCTCGTCGCGGATCAGCTGGGCGCGGGGAGACTGCCCGCCCAGCGCCTTGACGGCTTTTTCGAAGTTGGCGATCGCGAGCTCGTCCTCGTCCTGAAGCGCGTAGGAGCGGCCGAGGTAATAGTAGGCGTCGCCGAGCCGGTCGAGCTTCCCGTAGACCGCGCTCAGACGCTGCGGCGGCTTCTCCCACAGAGGGGCGAGGTTAGACGCGTTCAGATAGGCGCCCGCCGCATTTCTCAGGTCGTTTTCCTTCTCGTAAAGCTCCCCAAGAAAGAGGTAGGTAAGCGCGTTTTTCGGTTCGGCGGCGATCGCCCGGTCGAACGCAGCCCGGGCGGCGGCGTAGTCCCCGATCCGGGTATACAGGCGCCCCAGATCCCTTTCCAGGGCGGGATTGCCGGGCTCGAGTCGCTGCGCCTTCTCATAGTTTTCCCGCGCCGCGGCCATATTCCCTTTCAAAAAGTAGGCAAAGCCGAGCAAATGGAGGGCGGAGGCGCTCCTGGGGTTTTCGCGAACCTGCTTCTCCTGCTCCGCCAGCGCCTTGTCGGCATCCCGCTCCATCCGGAGAATCAGCTGGATTTTCTTCAACGGATCGGGGTCCGGAGCCTTCGGCCGGGTATCCCCGAGCGAGCGAATGACCAGCTCGATGTTGGCAAGGCGCTCCTGAGTGACCGGGTGCGTCAGCATGTAGCTCGGGACGTCGATGGGGCTGAGCGCGCGCTCCTGGTCGAGCGTCTTGAGGAAACCCAGCGCGCCCTCGGGGTCGAAGCCGGCGGCGGCCATGTAGCGCGCGCCGAGCGTGTCGGCTTCCATTTCGAGCTGCCGACCGTAGGCGATCTGCCGGGTCGCGGAGATCGCCTGGCCCACGGCGCCGGCCGCTTGCGCCGCCGCGCCGCCACTGCGGGCGAGCAGGATCATCCCGAGAAGACTCAAAAGCGAAACGGCGTCGGGACCGGCGGACCGCGCCATGTGGCGCCCCTTGACGTGGACGATCTCGTGTCCCATGACGCCCGCGATCTCGGAGGTGCTTTTCGCTCTCTCGATCAGCCCGGCGTAGAAATAGATCGAGCCCCCAGGAACCGCGAAAGCGTTGAGCTGGGCTTCGTCGACGACGAAAAATCTGTACTCGAACGGCTGGGGCCCCATGGCGGCGAGAATGCGGCGGCCGACGTCATCGATATACCGCTCGACCTCGGGGTCGTTGACCAGCCGCAGGTGCTTTCTTGCTTCACGCCGGAACTCGCGGCTGATGCGGACATCTTCGTCCTCCGCAGGGGGCGTGATGCCTGGGATCGCCGGCGCCGGTGCGCGATAGGGAGCACAGCTCGCGAACGAGAGGACGACGGCGAGCGCGGAGGCCCAGCGCCTGATCCACGGGGGGCGTCTGCCGAGTGGGGGGGGCATCAGCGAATTATAGGGATCGCACGCCCGCCGTTTCAATACCGCCGGGCAGTTTGACGCTCGCCCGCCGAGCGCCTATCCTCTGTCGAAAACCGGGAGGTTTTCGATGGCCAACGCGTTCGAGGTGTCGGCGGATCGGTTGAGCTGGCGGTGCGATCTCTCGTTCCTGCCTTTCAGCTGCACCGCGGACATGAATCCGCTGGAGGACTTCATCGGGCAGGACCGCGCGATGCGCGCGATCGAGTTCGGCCTGGGTGTCAACAAGCCGGGCTTCAATATCTTCGTCACCGGGCTCACGGGAACCGGAAAGACCAGCATCATCAAGGCGTTCCTCAGGAAGGTCACTTCCGAAAGGGCCGCTCCCGGCCAGGACGCCGCCACGCCGGACGACTGGTGCTACGTCTACAATTTCGCCGATCCCGACCGGCCGCAGGTGCTCAGGGTTCGCGCGGGCTGGGGCAAGAGGCTCAAGGCCGACATGGAGCAGCTCGTGGAGCACCTCAAACGGGAGGCCAAGAAGACTTTCGAGAGCGAAGAATTCGCCGAGCAGCGCCAGGCGATGGTCGAGGAGATCCAGAACAAGCAGCAGGAGATGATGGCCGCGCTGGTCGAGGAAGCGCGCCGCCACGACTTCGCCCTTCGGATGACCCCTTCGGGAATGGTGCTGCTGGCGACCCGCAACGGCAAGCCCATGCAGGAGTCGGAGTATCTGGCGCTCTCCGCGGCCGAGAGAAAGGCGCTCGAGGAGAAGCGGCGCGAGATCGAGGAGAAGGTCGAGGCGACGCTGCGTGAAGGGAAGAAGCTGGAACGGCAAATCGCCGAGAAGCTGAACGCGCTCGAGAGCGAGGCCGGGCAGTACCTGGTGCGCCTGCCGCTGGCCGAGCTGCGCGAGAAATACCGCGATCACCCGAGAGTGCTGAGCTATCTCGAAGCGGTCCGCGACCACATTCTCGGAAACCTCGGCCGCTTCAAGGGGACCGAACCGCCGGCGCCGTCGACCGCGCCCGGGCCGCGATTCGGCGAGGCGGCGGCCGATCCGTTTCTGCCGTACCGCGTCAACGTCTTCGTCGACAACAGCGAGACGCAGGGACCGCCGATTATCGTGGAAACCAATCCGACTTATCACAACGTCTTCGGGGTCGTCGAAAAGAAGCCGATCGTCGGCGGGTACGTCACCGATTTCACCCTGATCAAGGCGGGCTCGATCAGCCGGGCCAACGGGGGCTACCTCGTGCTCTACGACCGTGACGTGCTGTCGAACGCGGGTGTGTGGGAGGCGCTGCAGCGGGTGATCAAGAACCGCGAGCTGCGGGTCGAGGAGCCGGCGACCTTCTTCGGCTGGGCGCCGCCGCAGGGGCTGCGGCCCGAGCCGATCCCGACCGACACGAAGGTGATCATGATCGGCGATCCGGCGCTCTATCGGACTCTGGCGACGCTCGATCCGGATTTCCGCGAAACTTTCAAGGTCAAGGCGGATTTCGACTACCGGATCGACCGCTCGCAGGAAAACATCGTCGCGTTCGCCTGCTTCATCAGCGATTACTGCACGCGCGAGAAGCTCCGCCATCTGGACAGCGGCGGCGTCGCCCGGGTGATCGAGCACTGCGCCCGGGTGGTCGAGGACCAGTACAAGCTTTCCACGCGCTTCAGCGAGATCGCGGACCTGCTCGTCGAGGCCGACTACTGGGCCCGCAGGGAGGGCGCGGAGCTGGTTTCCGCCTCGCATGTCGAGCGTGCAGTCGCGGAAAAGACGTTTCGTTTAAACCTGGTCGAAACGCGATTGCAGGAGCTGATCGCCGAAGGCACGCTGCTCGTCGACGTCGACGGCGCGGCCGTGGGGCAGGTCAACGGCCTCGCGATCTACCAGATGGGCGATTTCAGCTTCGGCAAGCCGTCGCGCATCACGGTGAAGACGTTCATGGGGCGGGACGGAATCGTCAACATCGAGCGGGAGTCGAAGCTGAGCGGCAAGACGCACGACAAGGGGGTACTGATCCTCGGCGGCTATCTCGGAAGCAGGTACGCGCAGGACCGGCCGCTCTCGCTCTCGGCCAGCATCTGCTTCGAGCAGTCCTACGACGGCGTCGACGGCGACAGCGCATCCTCCACCGAGCTGTACGGGATTCTCTCCAGCCTTGCCGAGCTGCCGATCCGCCAGGGCATCGCGGTCACCGGGTCCGTCAATCAGAACGGCGAGATTCAGGCGATCGGCGGGATCAACCGAAAGATCGAGGGCTTCTACGACGTCTGCCGCATCAAAGGCCTTACCGGAACGCAAGGAGTGCTGATGCCGCGCGCGAACTTGCGCAACCTCATGCTGCGGCCCGACGTCGTCGAGGCCGTGGGAGCTGGCAGGTTCCACATCTATGCCGTCGCCACCGTGGACGAGGGAATCGAGGTGCTGACCGGGGTGGAGGCCGGCCGGCGGGGCCCGGACGGTCGCTATCCGGAAGATTCCGTCAACGGGAGGGTGGAAAAAAAGCTCCAGCGCTACGCCGAGCAGCTGCGCAAGCTCAGTCCGGCTGGGGCGACGGCGGAGGACGGGGACCAGCGCTAGTCCAGCCCGGCGTTGCCCTCGTTCGCGGGCGCGGCGGGCTTCGGTCCCAGGGGCACCGAAAGGTGCAGGGTCTCGCCGTTCCGCAAGACCGTGAGCCTTACTTCCCGGCCTGCCTCCAGCCCCCGGATCAGGCGATGGACGTCGCGGGGGCTGTCCACCTGCAGGCCGTTGACCGCGAGAATGACGTCCCTGGAAAGAAGGCCTCCCCGTTCCGCCGCCTGCCCCGGCAGGACCGAGCTCACCAGCACCCCTTTCACACGCGAAAGGCCGAGCGTCTTGGCCTGACTCAGGGGGACCTCGGTCATCTGCAGACCGAGCCAGCCCCAGACGAGCTTCTCGCCGTTGAGCAGCCGAGGGAGGACGCGCTTGACGACGTTGATCGGCAAGGCAAAGCCCATGTTGCCTCGCTCCGACGCCATCGTGATCATGCCGACGACGTGGCCGCGGCTGTTCAGCAGCGGCCCCCCGCTGCCTCCCGCATACGCGCCCGCGTCCGTCTGGATGAGCTCGTAGCTTGCCGAATCCGGATAGGTGCGCCCCGCCCGGCTCACGATACCGAGGCTCATCGAGCTCTCGCGGCCGAAAGGATATCCGAAAACCACGACCAGCTGCCCGACTCGAATCTCGTCGGAATCGCCGAGCGCCAGCACCGGCAGCTCACGCTCGCTTTCGATCTTCAGCAAGGCCAGGTCGACGTTGGCGTCGGCGGCCACCACGCGTGCGGGGAGTCGCTGCATGTCGGGGAGCCGCACCTCGATCTCTTTCGCGCGGTCGACGACGTGCTGGGCGGTCAGAATATAACCTGCCGCGTTGATGATGAATCCCGACCCGCGGCTCCCCGTGCGGGAATCCGCCGACGGGGATTTGCCGGAAGGTTCGAGGAGGACGCGCACCTGCACGACCGCGGGGCGCGCCGAGCTTGCGAGCCGCATGTAGGCACGGCTGAGCGGGTCGAGCTCGTTTTCTTCCGCCGGCGGTTGAGCCTCGCGCCACAGGACCTTGATGGTATCGTCGGCAGGCGAAAAAGCGGGCGCGGCGGCGAACGCCAGCGCGGCGGCGACGGCTGGAATCCGGCGCCTCATGGTTCAACCCCCCTGTTGCTGGCTGAGTTTCCTTTATACAAAACCGCCGCGGAGGACAAGACGCGGCGTGCCCGTGGAACGGGCCGGGCCATGGGTATTCCGCGGGGCCTGTGCTATGGTGGAGGAGCCGTGATCGATCTCAGAGGGAAGGTCGTCCTGATCACCGGAGCGGGCGGCGGGCTGGGCCGGGCCCTGGTGCGAACCTTTGCCCGGGCGAACGCGCGGCTGGGGCTGACCTCGCGCGATCCGGAAAGGCTGCGGGCGAGCGCGGATATCGCGCGGGCAGAGGGAGGGGAAAGCGCGGCCTTCGCGTGCGACATTACCCGACGGGCCGAGGTCGAGGCGCTGCGGAAAAACCTGGAAGACCGGCTCGGCCCCGTGGCGGTCCTGGTGAACAACGCGGGGGTGGCGGGCGCAGCGAGCTTTCTCGAGATGGACGATGCGCTGTGGGAGCACACCTTCCAGGTCAATGTCAACGGAACTTACAATTGCTGCAAGGTCTTTCTGCCGGCAATGCTCGAAGCGAGGTGGGGGAGGATCGTCAACATCGCCTCGACCACCGCGAAGATCGCCTATCCCCACGTGTCAGCCTACGCGAGCTCGAAGCATGCCGTGTTGGGGCTGACGCGGGCGTTGGCTCTCGAGACGGCGCGGTTGGGCATCACGGTCAACGCCGTTTGCCCCGGCTACCTCGACGACGAGCTGACCCGTGAGAACGCCTCCCGGATGGCGGCGCGCACCGGCCGGACCCCCGAGGAGATTCTCCGTCTCTTCGCCGCGAGCACCCCGCAGGCCCGGTTGATCGATCCCGAAGAAGTCGCGCAGCTGGCGTTGCTTCTGGCGTCGGAGAAAGCAGCGGCGGTCACCGGCCAGGCGATCAACGTGGACGGCGGAGCCGTCATGGCGTGAGCTTGCGCGCCTTTCGGTTTCGCGTTACCACGTTCTGAGGCGGAAATCGCTCGAAGAGAGGGGTCGGTAGGCGCCGTGACGATCTACAGAAGCTTCGGCCGCGAGGCGGATCTCGCAACGCCCGCGGGCAAGCACCAACGGCTCGTGAGCGAGGCATATGCTGCGGCGGATGGGCTCGAGGCCACGCCGCGGCGCAATCATTCGTCATGAGCAGCCAGCCGCCTTTTTTCGAACCGGATCACGCCGAACTGCGCGAGCGCGTGCGCGCGTGGGCGGCGGCGTCGTCCGCCGGCGAACCCGGCGCGGATGTCGAAGGCGCGGCCCGTGCGCTCCTGCGAGGGCTGGGGGAGGCTGGGTTGCTCCGCTTCGCGGTTCCCGATCGCTACGGCGGCGCGCGCCGCGCGGTCAGCGCCAGGGATCTCTGCATCATCCGGGAGGAGCTGGCGCGCCAGTCCGCCCTGGCGGACTCAATGTTCGCAGTTCAGGCTCTCGGGAGCTACCCGATCTCTCTCTGCGGGAGCGAAGCGCAGAAGGCTGCCTGCCTGCCACCCGTGGCGGCGGGGGACGCGATCGCCGCCTTCGCCCTGACCGAGCCCGAGGCGGGTTCGGACGCCGCTTCGCTGCAGACCCGCGCCGTCAGGCGCGACGGCGGGTACGTGCTGCAGGGCACCAAGCGGCTCATCTCCAACGCCGGCATCGCCGACACCTACGTCGTGTTCGCGTCGACCGATCCCGCGAGGCGCGCCGAGGGCATCAGCGCTTTCGTCGTTCCGGCGCGCAGCGCCGGCCTCAGGGTGACCGAGAAGACGCGGGTGATCTCGCCGCACCCGATCGGCACAATCGTCTTCAAGGACTGCGCGATTCCGGAGAGCGCACTGCTGGGAAAGGAAGGCGAGGGCCTGAAGATCGCGTTTGCGACCCTGGAGCTGCTGCGCTGCACGGTGGGAGCGGCAGCGGTGGGGTTGGGCCAGCGCGCCCTGGAAGAGGCGCTCGGGTTCAGCGGCCGCCGGCGGCAGTTCGGACGCGCGCTCGCGGAGTTTCAGGCCACCCAGTTCAAGCTCGCCGAGATGGCCACGGCGCTCGAAGCTGCGCGTCTGATGGTTTACCAGGCGGCCTGGACGGTGGACTCCGGACTGCCGGCGGCAAAACTCCGCTCCTCGATGGCCAAGCTGTACGCCACGGAGACCGCTCAAGGCGTGATCGATCAGGCGCTGCAGATCCACGGCGGGAGCGGCGTGGTGGTGGGGAGCGTCGTGGAACGACTGTACCGGGACATCCGCGCGCTGCGGATTTACGAGGGCACTTCGGAGATTCAAAAAATCGTGATTGCGCGGGAGCTCTTGAAAACGTCGCCCGGCGCGAGGCCGGGATAGGAGGGCTTCGAGGCGCGGGGCCGTCGTCGTACGGCTGGCGGGGGAATGAAAAATGGATTTCGAGCTATCGGACGAGCTGTTGTCGGTGCGCGACCTGGCGCGGGAATTTGCCGAGAAGGAGATCGCGCCCAGCGCGGCCAGGGACGACAGGGAGAAGAATTTCCGCCCGGACCTGCTGCGCAAGATGGGCGAGCTCGGCTTCTACGGCACCATGATCCCGGAGGAATACGGCGGCAACGGGCTCGGCTACCTGGCGATGGTGCTGATCACCGAGGAGATCGCGCGCGCTCACAGCGCCATGCGCGTGGCCATCAACATGCAAGTCGGTCCGGCGGTGACCCTGCTACGGTTCGGCACGGAGGAGCAGAAAAAGAAATTCATCCCGCCGCTGGTCACCGGAGAGGTCATCGGCTGCTTCGCGATCACCGAGCCTGAAGCGGGCTCGGATGTCGCCGGCATGCGCACGGTGGCGAAAAGAGAAGGCGATCACTATCTGCTCAATGGCAACAAGGTCTTCATCACGAACGCGCCGGTGGCACAGGGCGGCCTGGTCTATGCCTACACCGACCGGTCGCAAAAGCACCGCGGCATCAGCGCCTTCTATGCGGACTGGTCCCAGCCCGGCCTGACCCGCCGGACCATGGAAACCCTGGGCGCGCACTGCTCGCCGCTGGGCGAGCTGATCTTCGACAACTTTCGCGTGCCGGCGGCCAATCGCCTGGGAGAGGAAGGCGACGGCTTCAAGATCTGCATGTGGCAGCTCAACCAGACCCGGCTCAACTGCGCGGCGGGCGCCCTGGGCGTTGCGCGCGCCGCCAAGGAGGCGGCCGTGAGCTACTGCAACCAGCGCGTGCAGTTCGGCCAGAAAATCGGCGAGTTTCAGATGAACCAGGACCTGATCGCGCAGATGATCGCGCACGAGGAAGCGGCGCGCCTGCTGGTTTACCGCGCCGCGTGGCTCGCGGATCAGAAGCGGCCGAACAATCTGGAGACCTCCATCGCCAAATACGTCGCCGCGGAAGCCGCCAACTTCGCCGCGGACGCGGCGCTGAGAATCCTCGGGGCGTACGGCTACTCCACGGAATTCCCCGTCGAGCGCTACTACCGCGACGCCAAGTCCTACCAGATCGTCGAGGGCTCCTCGAACATCCAGAAGATGATCATCGCCCAGGACGCGCTGGGATACCGCAAGGCGAACCGCTAGGCGCCTTCGGGACGGAGGAACAACCGCGGTCTTTGGCCGTCCGCTTCGATCCGGACGCGAACGCCGTAGACCGCTTCGACGGTCTGTTCCGTCAGAACCTCGGCTGGCGTGCCGTCGCGATAGATCTTCCCCCCCCGCAGCATGACCAGCCGCGGAAAGAAAAGCGCAGCGAGATTGAGATCGTGCAGCGCGGCGACGATGGTCAGGGCGCGCTCGCGGTTGAGCCGTCGGAGCAGCTCGAGCACCTGCACCTGGTGCCTGAGGTCCAGGAACGCGGACGGCTCATCGAGCAGCAGGATCTCCGGCTCCTGGGCGAGCGCGCGGGCAATGATCACCCGCTGCTTTTCGCCGCCGCTCAGCTCGTGGAGGTAGCGATCGGCGAGCGTGAAGACTCCGGTCAGCTCCATGCACCGGAGCGCCACCTCCCGGTCGGCCGCGCTCTCGAGGGCCAGCGGGCTATGGTGGCTCGCCCGCCCCATCAAGACGACCTCGGCCACGGTATAAGGGAAAATCGCCTGGGTTTCCTGCGGCACGACGGCGATCAGTCGGCTGAGCTCCCGCCGGCCGTAGTCGCGCAAGGGCCGGCCGTTGACTTCGATCGTCCCGTCGGCGGGCAGCAGCCCGGCCAGGAGCTTGAGAAGGGTCGTCTTGCCCGATCCGTTGGGGCCGAGGAGCGCCAGCATCTCCCCTCGTTCGACGGCGAGCGAGACGCCTTCGAGAACCGGAGCCTCCGTGTACCGGAACGCCAGATTTTCGATGCCGATCGCCTTCATGGGGCCGCGTTCCTCCCTCCGCCACGGGAGAGCAGGAAGAGAAAAAAGGGCGCGCCGAAGAACGCCGTGACGATCCCCACGGGGAGCTCCGCGGGGGCGAGCACGATGCGCGCGAGGGTGTCGGCCCAGGCGAGAAAAACGCCGCCGGCGAGAAAAGAAGCGGGGAGCAGGAGCCGGTGATCGCTGCCGACGAGCAGGCGCATGACGTGGGGAATCATCAGCCCGACAAAGCCGATCATGCCGCTCACCGAGACCATGGCGCCGATCATCAGGGAGGAAGCGATAAAGACGTCGCGCTGCAGCGCGGCGGTCTCGACGCCGAGCTGCAGCGCCGCCTCCTCGCCCAGCGCGATCAGGTTCAGCGCCAGGCTCTTGCTCCACAGCCACAAAAAGCCCAGGACGACGTACGCCCAGATGAAAGCCACGGTGACATAGGTTCGGGTGGAAAGGCTTCCCATGAGCCAGAAAAGCAGGCCCTGGGCCTGGTAGAAATCGACGATCGAGTTGAGGAACATGATCACGGCGGCGATGAACGAATTGAAGACCACGCCGGACAAAAGCAGGTGATAGGGATGGAGCCGCCCGTGAAACAAGGAAAAGCGGTAGATCAAGACCATGCTCAGCAAGGCGCCGCAGAACGCCGTCAGCGGCGCCCACGAGATCTCGCCGAGCGCGCCGCACGCGGGCAAGAGCCAGCCGGGAAGAAAGATCAGACCCAAGATACCGCCCAGGGAGGCCCCGCCCGACACCCCCAGCATCTGCGGGCAGGCTAGGGGATTGCGGAGCAAGGCCTGCAGCACGGCGCCGCAGGCGGCCATGCCCCCGCCGATGGCGGCTCCCAGGAGCACCCGCGGCAGCCGCGCGCGGAAGAGGATCTCGGCTTCCGGACCCCCGGGAAATTGGCGCAGCAACCGCGTCCAGTCGAGGCGCACGGGACCGAGCAGCGCGCAGGCGGCCACGGAGGCGCCGAGTGCCGCAAGCAGGGCGCCGTTCACGAGCAGCATCTTCTTACGGTCGAGAACTTTCACATGCCGTTTCTCCGCGGTTTCGACCGCTGGAGCGGGCGAAGCACTCCGGGTGCACGAGCCGGGCGATCTCCTCGAGCCCTTCGCCGATCCGCGGGCCGGGACGCAGGATCTTGTCCGAAGGATAGGAGTAGACGCGACCTTCCTTCACCGCCGGAATGGACCCGAGGTCCCGCCAGTGCCGCCACGACTCCGCGCGCTCCGAGCCCATCCCCGCCTCGATGATCACCTCGGGAGCCCTGGCGACCACGTATTCGTCCGGCAGATTGAGCCAGGGCTGCGGCGCGCTGCCGGCGACGTTCCTGCCGCCGGCCAGGGTGATCAACTCGTCGATGAAGTTCTTGCCGCCGACGGCGATCAGCGGACGCAGGCCGACGACCAGAAGCGTCGAGCGGCGTGGCGCCGGCGCGACCCGCCGCTTCACCCGGTCGATTTGTCGGGCGATCCGCCGCGCCAGTTCTTCCCCGGCGTCGGGGTTTCCGAGCAGCCGGGCGATGCTTTTGACGGCGCTCAAGATGTCGCTTACGCTCCCGAGCGAGATGAGATCGACCCGAAGGCCCAGGCGTCTCATTCCGCCTGCCGTGACGGGATCCGTGGCGCCCACGACGCCGAGCACCAGATCGGGCCGGCGGGCGAGGATCGCCTCGAGGCTCGGGTTCATGAAGCCCCCGATCCTGGGAATTTTTCGCGCCCCCGCGGGATAGTCGCAGTAGGTGGTGACGCCGACGAGGCGGTCGCCGAAGCCCAGGGCGAAGAGCGTCTCGGTGACGCTCGGCGCGAGGGAAACGACTCTTTGCGGCGGCGCCGGCGCCGCCGCGGATGCGACCGGGAGAGCCTGCGCCGCGGCCACGAGAACGGCGAGGAGCAACAGGCCGGTGGCGGTCCGGGACGAAAAGCTCATCGCGCCCCCAAAGCGAGCAAGGCGAGGACCGAGGTCTCACCGAGCTCGCCGATCGCGCCGAGAACGTCTCCGGTTACACCCCCCAGGCGTCGGTGGGCATAGGCCTTAGCGCCCAAGCCGACAGCGGCGACCCACGCCATCACCACGAGGCCGGGACCGCGAAGGACGGCCGAAACCAGCACCAGCGCGATCGCGGTCGCGACCAGGAGATGCTTCGCCTCGAGGCCGTTCGCAAACAGCGAGCCGAGTCCCGGCCGGGCGGCAACGGAGCGGTAGCCGCAAAGAACCATCGCCCAGCGCCCCAGCACCGGAGCGGCGAGCAGCGCGCGCCAGCGGTCGACGCCGAGCCCCGCGATCGCCTCGACCTTGAAGAGGATCGTCAGCGCGATCGCGACCGCGCCGAAAGCGCCGATGCGGCTGTCCGCCATCGCTTCGAGCGCCCGCTCGCGGCTGGCGCCGAGGGCGTCGAAGGTATCTCCGAGGCCGTCGAGGTGGAGGGAGCGCGTCAGGACGGCAAGAAGCGCGACGAGGACGACGCCCGTCAGCCCGGGACTCGCGAGCAGGGACAGGCCGGTCTCCGCCGCGACCAGAATGCAGCCCAGCCCGAAGCCGATTACCGGGAAGAAAATCGCCGACCGCCCCGGCTTCTCGACCGGGTCGTTGCCGGATCGAGGCCATGGGCAGAGAGTCAAGAACCGCAACGCGACGACAAAGGAACTCATCGCACTTTCTCCTTCACTCCGGCCGAGGCGAACGTCGCCATCTCGACGATGATCTTGACCGCGGCTTCGATCAGGCCAATCGCGAGACAGGCTCCGGTCCCTTCGCCGAGGCGCATTCGAAGATCGAGGATTGGCCGTAGTCCGAGCCTTTCGAGCATCAAGCGGTGGCAGCGCTCGGCGGAAAGGTGGGAAGCGAAAAGTACCTCTACCGCCTGCGGGTGCAGCCGTGTGGCCAGCATCGCGGCGGCCGTGGAAATCACGCCATCGAGCACCAGCGGAAGGCGGAGCGCAGCGGCGCCGATGATGAGGCCGGCCGCCGCGCCGATCTCCAGACCGCCGACTTTGGCCAGCACATCCAGAGGATCATCGCGGTCCGGCCGGTTGAGCCTCAACCCAGACTCAATCGCGGCGATCTTCCGTTCCAGGGTCGTATCATCGATCCCGGTGCCGCGCCCGACGATCTCTGCGGGAGCTGCGCTGGTCAAGCCGCAGACGACGGCCGCGGCGCTGCTGGTGTTCCCGATCCCCATGTCGCCGGCCGCGAGCAAGAAAACATTCCTTCTCGCGGCCTCCCGCGCCAAGTTGATTCCGACCTCCAGCGAACCTAGCGCCTGGCCCCGCGTCATCGCGGGGCCGCGGGCGAAGTTCGCCGTGCCGCGCTGCAGCTTGCAATCCCGCAAGCCGCCGATCCCGCCGAAGTCGCCGTCGACGCCGACGTCGACGACCTCGATGTCGATGCCGCAGTGCCGGCCGAGAACGTTCACCGCCGCCCCGCCCTGAAGAAAGTTGCGGACCATCTGGGCCGTGACCTCTTTTGCGTAAGCGCTCACGCCCTCCTCCGTAACGCCGTGGTCGGCCGCCAGCACGAACAGGAGCTTGGGCCCGAGACGTGGCGGAACACGGCCCTGGATCGCCGCCACCCGCCGGGCCAGCTCCTCGAGCCGGCCAAGGCTGCCCTGCGGCTTGGCCAGCGAGTCGAGCCGGGCCTGAGCGGCTCGCTCCAGGTCGCGGTCGATGGGACCGATTCGCCGGAGCGTCTCCGCCAACAGGCTCCCGCTCACCGCTTCACCGTCAGCGGCGTTCCCGCTACCATCAACACCACCTCGTCGGCGGCCGCGGCCACCCGCTGGTGGGTCCAGCCCGCGAGATCGCGGAACCGTCGCGCCAGTGCGTTCTCTGGCACAACGCCGCAGCCGACCTCGTTGCCGACCAGTACGACGTGAAAATCGAGCGATGGCAGCGTCTCGAGCAGCGTCTTGACTCGTGCCTCGGCTGCGCTTTCCCCTCCGAGAAGCAGAAGGTTGCTCAGCCAGAGCGTCAGGCAGTCGACGAGCGCGCAATCCGCGCGGCCGCGATACGAGAGCAGCACCTGCGCCAGCTCGAAAGGCTCCTCGACGGTCTCCCAGTGTTCGCCGCGCCGCTTCCGGTGCGCGGCGATGCGCTGCGCCATCTCCTCGTCCATGGCTTCCGCGGTGGCGAAGTAGAGCGGACGCTTTCCAAGCGCCTCGGCGCGCGCCTCCGCGTATTTGCTTTTTCCCGACCGGGCGCCGCCGGTCACGAAGATGATCCGTCTGGCCACGGCTCGAACCTCCACGCGCCGCCAGCGCGTTTTTTCCTACGTTCCGCCGAACCGGGCGCGAACCCCGAGCAGGAAATTGAGCGGGCGCGCGCGAAAGCCGTCGGCTTCTTCATACCTTTTGTCGAGCAGGTTTTCGATCTTGCCGAAAAGCGCCAGGCTGTTGGCAAAAGGCGCTTTCCACGGCAGCTCGTAGCTCGAGGAGACGTCGAGCTTCAGGTAACCCGGTTTGGACGTGTCACCGAAGGGGGAGGCGGCGCGAAAATCGTCCCGTCGGCCGATCAGGTGGGCAATGACGTTCACGTTCCAGCCGTCGCGGAGATAATTCAGGCCGATGCTGCCGCGGTGCCTCGGCCGGCGCCGCAGCTTTCCGTCGGCGGTGTCCCAGTCGAGGTAGGTGTAGCCGGCGTTTACCGCGAGCGACGGAAGCGGCTTAAAGCCCAGGTTCCACTCCACGCCGTCGAAGCGAGCCTTGCCGACGTTCTCGGCGCGAAAGCAGCCCAGGGGATCGCCCGGAATGGGGCGCGCTTCGATCAGGCCCGTCACTTCCCGGTGAAAATAAGTCGCCCCGATTTCCACCCGGTCCCCCATCAGGCGCTGCTCCACGCCCGCGTTCAGCTCCCAGCTCCTTTCGGGATCGAGATTCGGGTTGCCGAAGGCCGGGCAGCCGAAAGCCGGGGGAAAGAAAAGCTCGTTCAGCGACGGCGCCTTGAAGCCTCGCGCATAGCCGGCTTTCAGCCGGGTGCCGGTTCCTGCGAAGGTGTAGGCGGCGGAAAACGACGGGGTCCAGGCGCTGCCGAAGCTTTGATTGTCGTCGAGGCGGACGCCCGGGATCAAGATCAGCCGCCGATCGAGCAGCTGGAGCTGCTGTTGGAGGTAATAGCCCGTGTTCCCGATCGCCTCGTCGATGCCGCTGCTGGTGCTGGCGGAGCGCCGCTTGTATTCCACGCCGAAGGTCGTCGTGCCCCAGTGCTCGAAGCGGTAGTTGGTCTGGACCTCCGCCGTGTCGCTGCGCGGGCGGAAGCGGTCGCGGCTGCGAAAATCGCACGGGAAGCCGAAAAAAGCGCAGCCATCGACGTCGTCGCTGTCCTTGATGTGCTCTTTGAAGAAAGACCCCGAGATCCGGTAATCCCAGTTCCGCAAAATCTTATGCTCCCATTCGAGCTTGCCCAGGTACCGGATCGAGGCTTCGCGCGCGTTGGGATCGGGCTGCGAGGCGAAATTGTTGCTGTTGAACAACCCGAGGTCGCTCTTGGCGAAGTGAAAAAAGCCCTTGAGGCCTGCGTTCTCCGTCACGCGATAATCCAGGCGCGCCGATGCAGAGAGATTTCGGTAGTCGTCGTTGACGCTTCGAAAGCCCCGGCTTTCGAGCCGCGCACCGCTCAACGAATAGCCGAGCCTGCCCGCCGCGCCGCGCAGCGTCAGCGCCTGTCGATGGCTCCGCCCGTTGCCGCCCTCGAGCGACAATCCCGCTTCGAGCGGCCCTTCGCCTTTCCTCGTGATGACGTTGATGACGCCGCCGATCGCCTGGGAGCCGTAGAGCGTGCCGCCCGCGCCGCGAAGAATTTCGATTCGCTCGACGTTCTCGGTGGTCAGGTGGGCGAAGTCGAACGTGCCGAGGGTCGTGCTGTTGACCTCGACGCCGTCAATCAGCACCAGAACGTGATCCGATTCCGAGCCGCGGATGAACACTGCAGTGTTGTTCCCGCGCGACCCCGACTGGACGACGTCGAGCCCGGGCACGTGGCGCAGCGCGTCCAGGACCGTTTCGGCCTGCTGCTTCTCGATCTCTTCGGCCGTGATGATCGTGGCCGAGGTCGTCACCTGTCGAAGCGGCGTCTCGGTGCGCGTCGCGGTGACAAACACGGGCGGCAGGCTGGATTCCGCCGGTTCGCCGGCAAATCCTTTTGAGATCGAGAAAAAAAGCAGCGGTAAGACGAGAAAATAAGCCTTCATCAAACCTCCTTTTCCCGCGAAAGGGGATGTTGTGGCGTCCGGACAGGTCTCCTGGCTCAGGCTTCGTCCTACTCGCCGCGCCTTCCCACCGGCTTGCGCCGGCAGTGGCGTCTCGCGGCTTTCGTCGCCTTTACAGTTGCGGGGCAGCAGAGGAATCGCACCTCTTTCCCTTGCATCCGTCCGCAGTCAGTTTGTGCTCCGGTCTGCCTCCTTTGTCGGCCAGCGCCCGGAATCAGTCAGTCGGAATTCGACGGGAACGTTGACCCAGCTTTCCACGGCTCGCCCGCCCGATCGCGCCGGCACAAAACGCCAGCGCTTCACTGCCTCCTCGGCGGCTCGGTCGAGGACGTCGCTCCCGGAGCTCAGTCTGACCTCGACCGTTTTCGACCTCCCCTCAGGATCGACCAGGACCCGCAGCAGCACGCGCCCCTCCCGTCCCTCTCTGCGGGCGTGCTCTGGGTAGGGAGGGGCCGGGGCGTAATCGTAGGAGGCGGGGGTGAACCGCGCTCTGCCTCCGCCCGAACCGCCGGCCGCGAGATCTGCCTTGCCGCCTCCCGCCGAAGAAGGGCCGGCCCCTCCAACCCTCGAAGCGTCCCCCGCCGCGAAGACGGAGGACTTTTCGGAGCCGGACCTTCCGGCCAGCGCCAACAACGAGCCATCGTCGTTCTCGGCGTGAAAAACCGAGAGCGTTTCGGATTCACCGTCTCGGGCGGTTTCCGGCATCTTTGCTTCCACGGCCGCCTGGCCGAAAGTTCCGCCGCGGTCATCGAGGCGCTTCGTGTCAGCCGCCGCTGGCTGTACGCCGCCTGCCGTGCGGTACGGGGGCGCAGATCCGGGCGAACCGGTCCGCTCGCGGGCGCTTTCCTGTCTGCTGATCAGCGTGACCACGACCGGAGCTTCCCCGCTCTCGCGAAACGAGACCGGATATGCGAGGGCAAGCGCATGCAACGCCAGCGAGGCCGACAGGAAAAACGCCTCTCTCACACACCACCTCTCGAGACCCCGACGGTGTAACGGGAAATAGGGAAAACCTTTCTCTCTCTACCGGAGAGACCGGTCGACAAACTCTAGGCAGGTTTCCTGGCTTGGGGGCGCGGGGCGTTTGTCTGCGCCCTGCTTTCCGCAGCCTTCCCATCCCTCAACGGGACAGTGGCCTGGGTCGCGGAAACTTACCCCTTCACAGTGGCGGGACCGCGCCGGATTCGCACCGGCTTCCCTGTCACCTAGAGCCGTGTAAACTGGTGGCGAAGTTATCCTCTTGGCTGGCGGGTGTCAATAGGATCGTTTGCTGCCCCCGAGCCCGGACCGTCACAGCACGGAAAGCAGGAGGAGCGCCAGCGTTTCCGCCAGCTCCACGACTCCGCCCGCTCCATCCAGCGAGGGTGCTCCGGCCCATTTGCCGAAACAACTCCGCGCGAGAAGCGTCGCAAGAGAAACGACCAGGCCGATCCAGAGCGCGCCCCGCCCGAGGAGGTAGACCGCCAACACCAACGCGATCGCAGTGGCCAGAAAAAGCTGCAGGGGCCTGACGCCTGCGGCGATCGATCGAAGAGGCTCGCCCGCGGCGGCGGCAGCCCCGTAGAGGTAAATCACGAGCGCCCAACGGCCGAACACCGGAGCGAGCAGGAGATCGATCGAGCGAGAGTCGCCCGCGACTTCGATCGTTCGGACCTTGAGCATCAGAACGAAAAAGAGGGCGAGCAGACCCGAGGTTTCGCCTGTGCCGGAGCCGCCGAAGCTCAGGCTTCCGGGCAGGCGGGCGAACGTCCCGCGCAGCGCGTCGAGAGACATCCCGCCGGTCAAGAGCGCAAGCTCCAGAACCAGAACCGCGCTCAGCACCTCGGAGTCGAGATGGGGCTGAAGCAAGCGATCCGAAAGCAACAACGCAACGCCCAGGATCAGCCCGGTCAGCGGAAAACAACCGGCCATGGCGCCGATCCGGTGCGGCTCCGGCGGCGTCTTTCCAAGGCGCTGCAGCGCGGTAAGGAACGCGAGTGCCGTAATGGCCGGTTTCACCGCTCCGTTTTGACGCAAGGAAGCAGGGCTGTCAACCGGGCTTTCCAGCGGCCTTTGCCGGGGGTTTTCGGGCGGACTGGCGAGGGATGAAATTTTCTTTAAAAATCGCCCCGTTAGGGGCCACAAAAAGCTTTACTTTCGAGGGCATTTCCGCTATGATTCGACTGGTTCCTTTGAAAGCGTAAGTGCATTAATTTTAAGGGATTTTTTAAAACCCCGAACAGCACGAGATGGGCGACACCAAAAATTCCCCGCCGGAAGAGTACAGCGCCGACAACATCAAGGTTTTGGAGGGCCTCGAGGCCGTCAGAAAGCGGCCCGGGATGTACATCGGAGATACCGGAGAGCGGGGCCTCCACCACCTGGTCTACGAAGTCGTGGACAATTCCATCGACGAGGCGCTGGCCGGCTATTGTGACAGGATCGACGTCACGATCCACATCGACAACAGCGTTACGGTCGTCGACAACGGCCGCGGAATTCCGGTCGACATTCACCCGACCGAAAAAGTTTCCGCGGCGGAGGTCGTGCTCACCAAGCTCCACGCCGGCGGCAAGTTCGACAAGGCATCCTATAAAGTCTCCGGCGGCTTGCACGGGGTCGGCATCTCGGTCGTCAACGCCCTGTCGGAAACGCTGGAAGTCGAGATCAAACGCGAAGGGAAGGTCTACCAGCAAACCTACAGGCGCGGCGTGCCGCAGGCGCCGCTCAAGGAGGTCGGAACCTCGAAAGAACGCGGCACCCGCGTCACCTTCCGGCCCGATTCAGAGGTTTTCGAAACCATCGAGTTCAGCTTCGACATCCTCTCCCAGAGGCTGCGCGAGCTGGCCTTCCTCAACCGGGGCGTCAAGATCACCATCGAGGACGAGCGGAGCCAGAAAAAGCACGAGCTCCTGTACAAAGGCGGGATCGTCTCCTTCGTCGAGCATCTCAACCGCGCCAAGACCCCCGTTCACCCCCAGGTCATCTACCTGCAAGGCGAAAAAGAAGGCGTCGAGGCCGAGATCGCGATGCAGTGGAACGACGGTTACGCCGAAAACGTCTTTTCGTTCGCCAACAACATCAACACCCTCGAAGGCGGAACGCACCTGATCGGCTTCAAGTCGGCGCTGACCCGGACGATCAACAGCTACGCCATCGAGAACGGCCAGCTGAAGAAGGACGACGAAAACCTGCAGGGGGAGGACGTCCGGGAAGGGCTGACGGCGGTGATCAGCGTGAAGGTGCCGGAGCCGCAATTCGAAGGCCAGACCAAGACCAGGCTCGGCAACAGCGAGGTCAAGGGCATCGTCGAGGCGCTGGTGAACGAAAAGCTCGCGAGCTTCCTCGCCGAGCATCCGGGCGACGCGCGCAAGATCGTGATGAAGGGCATCGAGGCGGCGCGCGTCCGGGAAGCCACCCGCAAGGCGAAAGAACTCGCCCGGCGCAAGGGGGCCCTGGACTCCGGCTCGCTGCCGGGAAAGCTCGCCGATTGCCAGGAGCGCGACCCGGCGCTGAGCGAGCTTTACCTGGTCGAGGGCGAGTCCGCCGGCGGTTCGGCGAAGCAGGGACGGGACCGGCGCAACCAGGCGATCCTGCCGCTCAAGGGGAAGATCCTCAACGTCGAGAAAGCGCGGTTCGACAAGATGCTTTCCTCCCAGGAGATCCGCACCCTGATCACCGCGCTCGGCACCGGCGTGAAAGAGGACTACGATCCGGCGAAGCTGCGCTACCATTCCATCGTCATCATGACGGACGCCGACGTCGACGGGTCCCACATCCGGACGTTGCTGCTCACTTTCTTTTACCGCCAGATGCCCGACCTCGTCGAAAAAGGCCACCTCTTCATCGCCCAGCCGCCCCTCTACAAGGTCAAGCGCGGCCGCCAGGAACGCTACATCAAGGACGAGGCGGCCCTGGAAGACTACCTGATCGAGATGGGTACCGAGGATCTGCGGGTCCGGACGTCGAGCAACGGCAACGGGCTCGCCGGCCAGCCGCTGCAGTCCTTCATCAAGAAAGCGCTGCGCTTCGACAAGCTGATGATGACGGCGGTGCGCAAGCGGCGGAGCCGGGCGGTGATCGAGGCGGTCCTCATGCGCGAGGGGTTCTCGGAAGAGACGCTCAAGGATGCCGCCGAGCTGCAGCGCTTCCAGTCCGATCTGGCTTCCTTCGTCAATCTGGCGGCGCCCGAGGAGGCGCCGGTTTCCTGCGCGCTGCAGGAGGATCCCGAGCACAACTGCTTCAAGCTCGTCTGCTCGACGCGCGCGAACGGGAGCGGGCTGCAAACCGTCATCGACCGCGAGTTCCTGACCAGCCCGGAATACAAGGAGCTGCGGCGCGCTTTCGGCGAACTCACCCATCCCGGCTACCCGCCGTACACGGTCGAGAACGGCGAGGGCCGCCGGCGGCTGCGCTCCCTCAAAGAGCTGGTCGAGTATGTGCTTGCGGCCGGCAAGAAAGGGCAGGACATCCAGCGCTACAAAGGGCTGGGAGAGATGAACCCGGAGCAGCTGTGGGAGACGACGATGAACCCCGAAACCCGGGTTTTCCTGCAGGTCCGGATCGAGGACGCGGTGGAGGCCAACGACATCTTTTCCACGTTGATGGGCGACGAGGTGGAACCGCGGCGCAGGTTCATCGAAGAGCACGCGCTGTCGGTGAAAAATCTCGACGTTTAGCCACCAGTCCGCCCGGACGCGATCGACGCGCGGTCCCGACTGAAGATTCGCAATGGAAGCGACCCTGAAGCAGCAGAAGGTCCCGGTCTACATCGAAGACGAGATGCGGCAGTCGTTCATGGACTACGCCATGAGCGTCATCATCAGCCGCGCCCTGCCCGACGTCCGCGACGGCCTGAAGCCGGTGCACCGTCGCGTCCTCTACGCGATGTACGAGATGGGTCTCACGCACGAGAAGCGTTATCGCAAGAGCGCCGGCGTCGTCGGCGAGGTCCTCAAGAACTACCACCCGCACGGCGACACCGCAGTCTACGACACGATCGTCCGGCTCGTGCAGGATTTCTCGATGCGCTATCCGCTGATCGATGGTCAGGGGAACTGGGGCAGCATCGACGGCGATCCCCCGGCGGCGATGCGCTACACGGAGATCCGCATGGCGGAGCTCGCCGAGGAGATCCTCGCGGATATCGAGAAGGATACCGTCGAGTTCGTCCCCAACTACGACGATTCGCTGAAGGAGCCGGTCGTCCTGCCGTCGCGGATCCCCAATCTGCTCATCAACGGCGCGGCGGGGATCGCGGTGGGAATGGCGACCAACATCCCGCCGCACAATCTCGGGGAAGTGGTCGACGGGCTGATCGCGCTCATCGAGAACCCGGACATCACGGTGAAGGAGCTCATGCACTACATTCCCGGGCCGGATTTCCCCACCGCCGGCTTCATCCACGGCCGCGAGCCGATCCTGCAAGCCTACACCGAGGGCAGGGGCATCATCCAGATGCGCGGCAAGGCGTTCACCGAGACCGTCAAGCGCACGGGGAAGGAACAGATCGTCATCAGCGAGATCCCTTTCATGGTGAACAAGAACCGGCTGATCGAGCAGATCGCGGCGCTGGTTCAGGAAAAGAAGATCGAGGGCATCGCCGATCTGCGCGACGAGTCCGACCGGGAGGGGATGCGCATCGTTCTGGAGCTGAAGCGCGACGCGATGGCGGACATCATCCTCAACCAGCTCTACAAGCACACCGCCCTGCAGGAGTCCTTCGGCGTCAACATGCTCGCGATCGTCGACGGCAGGCCCAAGCTTCTCAATCTCAAGGAGGCGCTGAAAGCGTTCCTCGACCACCGCAAGGAAGTGGTGACGCGGCGCACGGCCTACGAGCTGCGCCAGGCCGAAGAGCGGCTGCACATCCTGGAGGGACTGAAGATCGCGCTCGATCACCTCGACGAGGTGATCCGGCTGATCCGCGGCTCGCGCGATCCCAAGACCGCGAAGGAGGGCCTGATGCAGAGCTTCGGCCTGTCGGAAGCGCAGGCACAGGCGATCCTGGAGATGCGGCTGCAGCGGCTCACCGGCCTGGAGCGCGACAAGATCGTGCAGGAGCACCGCGAAACGCTCGAGCTGATCGCCAAGCTGCGCGCGATCCTGGCGAGCGAGAGGGAGATCTACCGGATCATCGTCGAGGAGCTGCGCGAGATCAAGAAGAAATACGGTGACGAGCGGCGCACCCAGATCGTGGCGCAATCGGAAGAGATCTCGATCGAGGACCTGATCGTCGACGAGGACATGGCGGTGACGATCTCCCACGAAGGCTACATCAAGCGCAATCCGGTGGCGCTCTACCGGGCCCAGCGGCGCGGCGGGAAGGGAAAAATCGGCACGACGACCAAGGAGGAGGATTTCGTCGAGTACCTGATCATCGCCTCGATGCACGCCACGCTGCTGTTCTTCACGACGACCGGCAAGGTCTACGGGATCAAGGTCCATGAGCTGCCGCAGGCCAGCCGCGCCGCGCGCGGCAAGCCGATCGTCAATCTGTTGAATCTTGAGCCCGGAGAGCGGGTCTCGGCGTTTCTCTCGATCCGCGAGTTCCAGGAAGGGCGTTACGTGGTCTTCGCCACGAAGAACGGCCTGATCAAGAAAACCGAGCTGATGGCCTACGCCAACCTGCGCGCCAGCGGCCTGCGGGCGATCGCGCTGGAGCCCGGCGACGAGGTCATCGGCGTCCGCCTGACCGACGGCCGCCAGGAGATCATCCTCTCCACGGCCGCCGGGCAGTCTATCCGCTTCAAGGAGGAGCAGGTCCGCGCCACGGGGCGCGGCACCTACGGCGTGGTCGGGATGCGGCTGGACGAAGGCGACTCGGTGGTGAGCATGGAGATTCTCAGCCTGGGATCCGACATCCTGACGGTGGCGGAAAACGGCCTCGGCAAGCGCACCGCGATGGACGAGTACCGGCTGCAGGCACGCGGCGGCAAGGGCATCATCACGATGAAGACCACGGAAAAGACGGGTCGCGTCGTCGGCGTGCAGCAGGTGACGGAAGAGGACCAGCTCATGCTCGTCACCAACAAGGGGAAGATCATTCGACTCAGGGTCGGGGACATTCGGGTGATCGGCCGCAACACCCAGGGCGTGCGCCTGATCGATCTCGAGGAGGGGGAGCGGGTGGTATCGCTCGCGCGGCTGGCGGAAAGAGAGGAGGAGGAAGAGGGGGTGTGAGGCGCTCTCGATCCGTTCCCGGCCCGCCGGAACGGATCGATCTGTGCCGTTCTCTACGGAAGCTGAGCCACCATGAGCCAGGCCATTGCCGTCATCGGCGCCGGCGGGTGGGGAATCGCGCTGGCGAAGCTGCTGGCCGAAAAGGGCATGCGGGTCACCCTCTGGTGCCACGGCGCGGACACGCACCGGGAGCTGGCCGGAGCGCGCGAAAGTCGTACTTATCTCCCCGGGGTGCGTCTGCCCGACGACGTGGAGCTGACGCGTGACGCCGCGGCGGCCGCCCGGGGAAAATCGCTCGTGATCTGCGCGGTTCCCTCGCACGCGGTGCGCGAGGTGCTGGAGCAGGCGGCTCCAGGCCTCGATCGAGGCACGACGCTGCTCTGCGCCACGAAAGGGTTGGAGGAGGGGAGCCTCAAGACGATGGGAGAGCTCATGGCCGAGATTCTCGGTGAAGGCGCCAGAGAACGCCACGCTTTTCTCTCCGGCCCCACCTTCGCCGCGGAAGTCGGGCGGGGGCTGCCCGCAGCGGTAACGGCGGCGGCCTACCGCCGGGAAGTCGCGCGCGCGGTGCAGGAGACTTTGAGCACGCAAAACTTCCGGGTCTACACCTCGACCGACGTGATCGGGGTCCAGATGGGAGGCGTGGTGAAGAACGTCATCGCCATCGCGGCCGGCATCAGCGACGGCCTCGGGCTGGGACACAACGCCCGCGCGGCGTTGATCACCCGCGGTCTCGCCGAGCTCACGCGGCTGGCGGTTCGCATGGGCGCGGACCCCGCAACCACCTCCGGACTGGCCGGCCTCGGGGACCTCGTGCTCACCTGCACCGGAGAGCTGAGCCGCAACCGCAAGGTGGGGGTTTTGGTGGCGCAGGGAAAGAGCCTGGAAGAAATCATGGCGGGAACGCGGATGGTGGCCGAGGGAGTGCGCAACACGCGGTCGGTGCGGGAACTCGCCAGCCGTCTATCGGTCGAGATGCCGATCGTCGACCAGATGTACCGGGTGCTGTACGAGGGAAAACCGCCTGCACTCGCGGTGCGCGACCTGATGAAGCGCTCGCTCAAGCCCGAAAATTCGCTAAATTGACAATACCCCGACGGTATGGTTCATATAAAAAGTTGGCGATTCGACCGTCTCAGGAGCCATTAGCGCTATGAAAAGGACTTATCAGCCGAGCAACGTTCGCCGCAAGCGAACACATGGGTTTCTCGCCCGTATGGCCACGCCGGGCGGGCGAAACGTGCTAAAGAGAAGACGGGCCAAGGGGCGAAAACGGCTAACGGTTACGGTGCCGCCGAAGCGAGCGCGAACGTAAGCCAAGCACGCATGTCGCCGGGAAAGGCGGACTTTCCGAAGCAGGCCCGCCTGAGGAAACGACCCGAATTCATCGATCTGTCGCGCCGCGGAAAGAAGATCCACACCCCCCATTTCGTGGTCATCACCAGGCCGAACGACGGCAAGCAGGCGCGACTGGGCGTAACCGTCAGCGCCAAGGTTGGAAACGCAGTGGCGCGCAACCGTGTCAAACGGCTCGTCCGCGAATGCTTCCGGCGGTGCCGCCGCGACATCGTACCGGTGCTCGACGTTCTGGTGATCGCGCGCGACGCCGCAGCCGACATCTCTTACGCCCAGACCGAAAGCGAGCTGAAAAAAGCTCTGGTGAGAAACGGGAGCCGCTGAGCCGTGAACCGCAGGATCCGGTCGATTCTAGCCGCGGGCCTCAAGGCCTATCATCGCTTCGTCTCGCCGGTGCTTCCCCGCTCGTGCCGTTTCTTTCCCACCTGCTCGGTTTACGCGTCGCAGGCCGTCGAGCGGTACGGGGTGGTTGCCGGGACGCTCATGGCCCTTCGCCGATTGGGCCGTTGCCATCCCGGAAACCCGGGCGGATATGATCCGGTTCGCTGATCATCATGGAGAAGCGCGCCCTTTTAGCGGTCGTTCTTTCGCTCATCGTCCTCGTTCTGTACCAGCAGTGGCTGGGATGGCAGTACGGCACCCCGGAATCTCCAGCTCCGCCGGTTCCCGAAGCGAAAAAGCCGGTCGTTCCCGAGCCCGCCCGGCCCGCTGCGCCGCCGAAGGCGGCGGCTGCCGAGCGTCCGGTCCCGCAGGAAGCAAGGGAGCTCACAGTGGAGACCGACCGCTACATGGCGGTTTTCACGAGCCGGGGCGCGCGTCTGAAGAGCTTTCAGTTCAAGGACTATCGCAGCTCGGCTCATGAGAAGAGCCCGCCGTTCGACATCGTCTCTCCCTCCCCGGCCCTGCCGCTCCCCCTCGGGGTTACTTGGATCGGTGCCCCTGCGGGAGGCGACGCGGATGTGAACTACGAGGTCGAGGGATCGAGCGTGCGACTGTCAGGGGAGCAGCAGGCCGCCTTGACCTTCCGCGGGCGTGCGGGCGACGGCACGACGATCACCAAGACGCTCGTGTTCACGGGAGGCAGCTACCCGATCCGGCTCGAGGTGTCCGCCGTGAACCCTGCGGGCGCGGCGGTTCCGCTCCAGGTTCTGTTGACGGCTCCTGCCGATCAGGCGGTCCGCAATCCCGACGCCCCGTTCGAGGGGCTCGTGGCGCTCGTCGACAACAAGATCAAGCGCGAGCACGTGGCCGATCCGTTGAAGGAGGAGAAGGCGTTTTCCGGGGATGTCGCCTGGGCCGGCTTCGGCTACACTTATTTTTTTATCGCGCTCCTCCCCGAAAGCGGGGGGAAGCACTCCGTCACGCTGGGGCAGTCCGGTCCGGCGCTCGTGCTGAGCGTCGCCCCGCAACCCGCCCGGGACGCCGCCCGCTACACGCTGTTCATCGGCCCGAAGGATCTGAGCGTCCTCGAAGCGATCGGGAAGGGGCTCGAGCGCTCGATCGATTTCGGCTATTTCGCCTTCATCTCGATTCCACTGCTCTACGTGCTCCATTTCTTCCACCGGTTCACCGCGAGCTACGGGATCGATATCATCCTGCTCACGGTCTTGATCAAGATTCTCACGGCGCCGCTGACGCACAAGAGCTACGTCTCGATGAAGCAGATGCAGCGGCTGCAGCCGCAGATGGAGCGGCTCAAGGAGAAGTTCAAGGACGATCGCGAGAAGCTCAACAAGGAGATCATGGAGCTTTACCGGCGCAACGGGGTCAATCCGCTGGGCGGTTGCCTGCCGATGCTGCTGCAGTTTCCCGTGTTCATCGGCCTGTACAACGCGCTCAGCACGCCCATCGAGCTGCGCCACGCTCCGTTTCTCTGGATCAAGGACCTGTCGCGGCCGGACTGGGAGTCGCTGCCTTTTACGGTCGGCGGCTGGCATCTCGGCGTTCCGGTGCTGACGATCCTGATGGGCGCCAGCATGTTCATCCAGCAGTGGATGACTCCGAGCGCGGGCGACCCGAACCAGCGCAAGATGATGTTGATGATGCCGCTCATGTTCACCTTCATGTTCGTCACCTTCCCGGCCGGATTGACGATTTACTGGCTGGTCAATAACATTCTGTCGATCGGCCAGCAGTGGTGGATCAACCGCATGGACAAGTAGGGACGCGCGGCGAGGTCTGATATGGATTACGTGGAAACCGAAGGCGACAGCATCGATGAGGCGATCGAGGCCGCTCTCAAGGCCCTGGGCGTGGGGCGAGACCAGGTGACGGTCGATATCCTCGCCGAGCCGCGCAGGGGTATTCTCGGGTTCCGAGCCCAAAAGGCCCGCATCAGGGCTTCGCTGCGCAAGACGATCCTCGCGGCGGCGGTCGCCGCCCCGCAGGCTTCAGCGGCCGCGCGCATGGCCGAGCCCGATGCGGCGGCGCTGACGGCGAAGGCGAAGGATGTCCTCGAAGAGATCCTGCGGTTGATGGGCATCCCGGCCACGATCGAGGTGAAGGAGGATCAGGAACGAGCCGAAACGGTGCTGGAGATCCGGACGGAGAACAGCGGCCTTTTGATCGGCCGGAAGGGGCAGACCCTCGAAGCCCTCCAGTACCTGGTCACCCGGATCGCCGGAGAGCACACCGGCGAGGGCCCGCACGTCGTGGTCGACATCGAAAACTACCGGGAGCGGCGGCGAAAATCCCTGGAGGACATGGCTCTCCGGCTGGGGGAAAAGGCCAAACGACAGCGCAAGACCGTTACCGTGGAAGCGCTGAGCGCCGCGGATCGGCGCATCATCCATGCCGCCCTGCAGGACGATCCCTGGGTCACCACCAAGAGCCTCGGCCAGGGCTCGTACCGGCGGCTGCTCATCATCCCGGAAGGCGATCGCAAGAAGAAAGAAGAGCCGCGGCCCGGCTCCCAGGACCGGGCCGCGGGCAAAGCGAGCAAGTAGCCGCTCGCGTCGGGAAGGTTTCCGACGCGCGAGAACCGCGTTTGACCCCCTGTTACGGCTTCTCTATAGTGAGACCATGATCCCGCGCCGAAAAACCAGGCAGATCCGGGTCGGCAACGTCGCGATCGGCGGTGGGGCGCCGATCTCCGTTCAGTCCATGACGAAAACAGACACGCGGGACGTGGCGGCGACGGTCGATCAGATCTGGGCTCTGGAGGCGGCGGGCTGCGACATCGTCCGGGTCGCCGTGCCGGTCCGGGAGGCTGCCGAGCAGCTCGGGGCGATCAAGCGGCAGATCCGCATCCCGCTGGTCGCGGACATTCATTTCAACTACAAGCTGGCGCTGATCGCGCTCGCCCAGGGGGTGGACGGGTTGCGGCTCAACCCGGGAAACATCGGCCCGCGCTGGTGCATCGAAGAGGTCGTCAAGTCGGCCTCCGAGCGCCGGGTGCCGATACGGATCGGCGTCAATGCCGGCTCGCTCGAGAAGGATCTGCTGGAAAAATACGGCGGGCCGACGGCTGCGGGCATGGTCGAAAGCGGGCTGCGCCACATACGCATCCTCGAAGAGCTCGGCTACCGGGAGATCAAAATCTCGCTCAAAGCGTCCGATCCATTGATGACGATCGAGGCCTACCGGATGCTCGCCGACAAGGTCGACTACCCTTTCCACCTCGGCGTGACGGAAGCGGGCACGCCGGCTGCAGGGACGATCAAGTCGGCGGTCGGCCTCGGCGCGTTGCTGGCCGAAGGGATCGGCGACACGATCCGGGTCTCGCTGGCGGCCGATCCCGTGGAGGAGGTTCGGGTCGGCGCGCAGATCCTCCGCTCCCTCGGGCTGAGGGAGGGCGGCATGAGGTTCGTCGCGTGCCCTTCCTGCGGCCGCGCGGACGTGGATCTCGTCGCGCTCGCCGCCGCGGTCGAGCGGCGGATGGAAGCCTACCGCGACATGGACATTCACGTCGCGGTGATGGGCTGCGAGGTGAACGGTCCCGGGGAAGCGCGCGCCGCGGATCTCGGGGTCGCCGGCGGCAAAGGGATCGGGCTCATCTTTCGCAGGGGTCAGGTCATTCGCAAGGTGCCCGAGGCGCAGATCGTCGACGCGCTGATGGAAGAGGTCGAGAAGCTCGCCGCGGCGAAACAAAACGCCGCCCCGTCCGGCGCCGAGGTCTGAAAGCAGGCGTCCTCCCCGCCCGTCCCGCGAATGCGCTGGAGCCAAACCCTCATCCCGACCTTGAAAGAAGATCCGGCCGACGCCGAGGTCGTCAGCCACAAGCTACTGGTGCGGGGCGGCTTCATCCGGCAGGTGAGCCGAGGCATCTACGACTACCTGCCCCTGGGACTCAGGGTGCTGCGGAAAATCGAGGCGATCGTCCGGGAGGAGATGGAGCGGGCCGGAGCCCACGAGCTGCTGCTGCCGATCGCCGCGCCCGCCGAGTTGTGGCAGGAAAGCGGCCGCTGGGACCTCTACGGCAAGGAGCTGATCCGTTTCAAGGACCGTCACGACCGCGACTTCTGCCTGGGCCCCACGCACGAAGAGGTGATCACGGATCTGATCCGCCGCGTGGTCCGCTCCTATCGCGAGCTGCCGCTGAACCTCTACCAGATCCAGACCAAGTTCCGCGACGAGATCCGGCCTCGCTTCGGGCTGTTGCGCGGCCGCGAGTTCCTGATGAAGGACGCCTACAGTTTTCACACCGACGTCGAGGACTGTCGTCGTGAGTACGACAACATGTTCGAAACCTACAAGCGCATCTTTGCGCGGTGCGGCCTGCGGTTCCGGCCGGTGGAAGCGCACACGGGAGCGATCGGCGGAACGCAGTCGCACGAGTTCCAGGTGCTCGCCGAATCGGGAGAGGACGCGATCGTGAGCTGCGACGCGTGCGATTACGCCGCGAACGTCGAAAAGGCCGAGATCCGGGCGCCGCGCCCGGCCGCGCGCGACGTCACGCGGGAGAGCGCCAAGCTCGCCAAGGTGGCCACGCCCGGCAAGAAATCGGTGGCGGAGGTCGCCGCCTTTCTCCGCGTTCCCCCGGAGCGGTTCATAAAAACGCTGGTCTACCGGACCGATCGAAGCGAGCTGGTGGCGGTGCTCGTGCGCGGCGATCACGAGGTCAACCCCACCAAGCTCCAGAACGTTATCGGCTGCCGCGAGGTGACGCTGGCGGACGAGGCCACCGTGCGCGAGGCGACCGGAGTCGCGCCCGGCTTTCTGGGCCCGATCGGCCTCAAGCTGCGCGTCGTCGCCGATCTCGCGGTTCAGGGCATCCAGGACGCGGTCACCGGCGCCAACGAAGCGGACGCTCATTTCGTCAACGTCGACCAGGAACGGGACTTCACGCCCGCGGCTTTTGCCGACCTCAGGATGGCGGCGGCGGGTGACCCCTGCCCCCGTTGCGATCGCGGCTCGCTCGAGGCGCATCGCGGAATCGAAGTCGGCCAGATCTTCTATCTCGGGCGGAAATACAGCGAACCGCTCGCTGCGACCTATCTCGACGCCGAGGGACGGGAGCGGCCGATCGAGATGGGTTGCTACGGGATCGGCATCAGCCGCCTGGCGGCCGCAGCGATCGAGCAGAATCACGACGGCAACGGGATGATCTGGCCGATGGCGATCGCGCCGTTCCACGTGCTGCTGTTGCCGGTGAACTATCGGGACGGGGAAGTGCGAAGGGTCGCCGACCGGCTGTACGAGGGGCTGCGCCGCGAGGGCGTGGAGGTGCTTTTCGACGATCGCGACGAACGGCCCGGCGTCAAGTTCAAGGACGCCGACCTCATCGGCGTTCCGCTGCGGGTCA
The DNA here is from genome assembly GCA_035574315.1 of Candidatus Zixiibacteriota bacterium. NCBI lineage: Bacteria > Pseudomonadati > Candidatus Zixiibacteriota > Candidatus Zixiibacteriota bacterium. The sequence goes on along the minus strand of DATLYW010000012.1, from coordinate 207,106 downwards.
CCATCGGCACCAAGGGTCTCGAGAAAGGCTGCGTGGAAACGCGCTGGCGCCGCGACGGCCGGACGGACGAGATTCCGACCGCCCGCGCGGCCGAAACCATCCGCGACATGGTGATGCGGGCGCTTCAGGGATAAAACCGTGGCGTCGAGCCTCGAGCTTGTCCGTCCTCCGGCCTCCATGCGGGAGCGGCTGATCGTCGCCCTGGACCTGGACGATCTCGAGGAGGTCGCCGACCTGGTGCGGCTTCTGGCGCCCGAGGTCGGCATGTTCAAGATCGGCAAGCAACTGTTCACCCACTCGGGACCTCAATCCGTCCGCCTGATCCATGAGCTCGGCGGCGAGGTGTTTCTCGATCTCAAGTTCCACGACATCCCCAGCACAGTCGCCAAGGCGGCGATCGAGGCCACGCGCCTCGGGGTGAAGATGTTCAACGTCCATGCCTCGGGCGGCCTCGAGATGATGCGCACCACCGTCAAGGAGGTGCGTCGGGTATGCCGCCAGGAGCAGCGGCGCCGCCCGATCATGCTCGGGGTGACCGTCCTCACCAGCCTCGATCAGACGGACCTTCGGCGCCTGGGAGTCGGCAGAGACGTGGCCGATCAGGTAGTGCGGCTGGCGCTGCTCACGCGCGAAGCGGGAATGGACGGTGTCGTCGCGTCGCCCCGCGAGGTGGCCGATATCCGCAAGGCCTGCGGTCTGCGTTTCATCATCGTCACGCCGGGAATTCGCCCCGCCGCCAGCCGAACGGACGACCAGCGACGGGTCATGACGCCCGGCGAGGCGGTGCGCGCCGGGGTCGACTACATCGTGGTCGGGCGCCCGATCCTCGAAGCCTCGGATCGCGTCGGCGCAGCGCGCCGGATCATCGCGGAAATGGAGCGAGCGCGCTAGGAGCGCTTTGCCCGGCGCATGGGTTCGGGGGCGCGTCCGGGCCAAAAGGCGTAGAACTGGTGCACCGGGCCGTGGCCGGCGCCCACGGGGAAGGCGCCGCGGATGGCGCGGGTGATGAAGCTCTTGGCGCCGGCCACGGCCCGTTCGATCGTTTCTCCCTTCGCGAGATAGGCGGCGATCGCCGCGGAAAAAGTGCAGCCCGTGCCGTGCGTGTGGCGCGTCCGAATTCGGGGCGCGGCGAACTCGTGAAAGCGGCCGCCCTCGTACAGCAGATCGACGGCCGCGCCGCGGCGGTGACCGCCTTTGATGACGACCGCCCGCGGTCCGAGCGAGGCGATCTTCTCGGCGGCCTCGCGGATCTCGGAGTCGCGACGCAGCCGCATGCCCGCCAGGGCTTCGGCCTCGGGAACGTTGGGCGTTACGACCGTGGCGAGCGGCAGGAGGCGCGACCGCAGGGTCTCGAGGGCATCACGGGTCAGCAGCCGCCGGCCGCCCTTGGCGATCATCACCGGATCGACCACGACGTTGATCAGCCGGTGCCGACGGATTTTCCTCGAGACGGCCTCGACGATGGCCGCGTTGGCGAGCATCCCGGTCTTGACCGCGTGTGCGCCGATATCTCCGGCCACGGCGTCGATCTGCGCCGCGACCAGCGCCGGATCCAGTGGCGCAACGCGCGTCACGCGAAGGCTGTTCTGCGCCGTGATCGCGGTGATCACCGAGGTGCCGTAAACACCGAGAGCGGCGAAGGTCTTGAGATCCGCTTGTATGCCGGCCCCGGCGCCGGAATCGGATCCCGCGATCGTCATCGCCGTGAAGATCATGGAGTCGTGGCCTCGGCCGCAGGCGGCGCCTGGAGGTCGGCGCGCCCCGCGATTCTACCCCGCGCATGGAGCGAGGCGCAAACTCCCGCCGGGCGCTTGCTTCCGGGAGGCGGAGCGACTTAGGATTGGGGGGCGTCGGCTTTTCCGCCTGCGGGGAGCAAAACATGGAACCGATAGACAGACCGATTCTGGATGCCGCGAACGCACGCAGCCGCCGTTTGCGCGAGCTTGTCCGTGCTCCCGAGATCCTGGTCATGCCCGGGGCCTACGACGTCCTGAGCGCCTTGCTTTTCGAGCGAATGGGGTTTCAGGCGATCCAGGGAACCAGCGGCGGCATCGCCGCCGCGCTCGGCTACCCCGACGGGGAGGTGATGAGCCGGGATTGCTTCCTCGACGTTTCCGGCAGGATCGCCGCCGCGCTGGCGGTGCCCTTCAACGCCGACGGGGAGCGGGGCTACGGCGACGAAGCGGAAATTCCCGGGACCGTGCGCGGGCTCGTGGCGCGAGGCGTGGCGGGGATGAACCTGGAGGACGGGGCCCGCGGCAAACCCGGAAGCGGGCGGGGGCTGGTGCCGCTCGAGGAGCAGCTGCGCAAGATCGCGGCGGTGATGGAAGCCAAACGACGGCTGGGCAGCGAGTTTTTTCTCAACGCGCGGGTCGACGCTTTCCATGTCGTCACCGCCGATCCGAAAAAGGCGCTCGACGAGGCGATCCGACGCGGCAATGCATACGCGGAAGCGGGCGGAGACTGCATCTTCTATCTGAACCTGCACGCTCCCGAAACGATCCGGATCGTGGTCCGGGAGGTCAAGGCGCCCGTCAGTATCCTCGCCGGGCCGCAGTCGCCGAGCGTGACCGAGCTGCAGGACCTCGGTGTCGCGCGCGTGAGCTACGGTTCCGGCTTCTTGAAAGCGGCTCTGGGGGCGACCAAAAGGCTGGCGGAAGAAATCCTGGAAAGCGGCACGGCTGCGGGCATATCGGCGGGAGTGCAAACCCCGGAGATCTCGGCGCTGCTGGCGGGAAGGAAAGGGAGCTGATTCCATGGCCGCGAGATCGATGGTCGTGTCGATTCACCTCGCGCCCGCGGGCGGTGCCCCGGTGATCTCGGTCGGGCAGGTGCTCGCAGTCGCGGGGAAGGGACTCGAGGGAGATCGCTACTTCACCGGCTCGGGCACGTACTCGAGCCAGCCCGGCTCTGGACGTCAGGTGACGCTCATCGAAGCCGAAGCGATCGAGGCTCTGCGGCGGGATTACGATCTCGAGCTGGACGCCGCCCGGGCGCGGCGCAACATCGTCACGCGCGGGGTTGCGCTCAATCACCTCGTCGGAGCGGAGTTCAGCGTCGGGGAGGCGGTTTTGCGCGGGGCGCGCCTGTGCGAGCCCTGCGCCCACATGGAGAAGCTCTCCGTCAAAGGGGCGCTGCGCGGATTGATCCACCGCGGCGGGCTGCGGGCCGAGATCCTGCGGAGCGGCATGATCCGCGTCGGCGACCCGATCGTCCGCATCGAATCCGCCTCCGGCAAGGGCGCAGACCGATGAACCCGCCGTGACCGCCGGAGCGCTCGCGCTGATTCTCGCCGCCGCCTTCATCCACGCCGCGTGGAACCTTCTGGCGAAGCGGGCGAGCGGGCATGCGACCTTCACCTGGCTGTTCGCGATTCTCTCTGCCGTGATCTACGCTCCCGTCGCGATCGGCGCGATTTACCTGACCGGCGCGCGGATCGGCCTGGCGGAGATCGGCCTCATGGCCGGAAGCGCCGTTCTGCATACGGCTTATTTCGTGTTGCTCAACGAGGGGTACCGTGCCGGCGATCTCTCGCTCGTGTACCCGCTCGCCCGCGGCACGGGGCCGCTGCTCTCGAGCGCCGCCGCCGTCCTCTTTCTCGGGGAAAGGCCTTCGGCGCTGGCGCTCGGGGGCGCGCCGCTGGTGGTCTTCGGCGCGCTGGTTCTCACGGCCAGCCCCCTGAAGCCGGGGCAGGCCGGCGCGCGCCGCGCGGTGCTCTACGCGCTCATGACCGGGACGTTCATCGCCGCCTATACCCTTTGGGACAAGCAGGCGGTCGCGCGCTTCGGCGTGGCGCCGCTGCTCCTCGACTGGGGCGCCAATGCCGGACGGGCGCTTTTGCTCACGCCGATGGCGTGGCGCCACCGGGAGACCACCCGCGCGGAATGGCGGGCCCACCGCCGCGAAGCCGTCGGCGTGGCGGTCCTGGCGCCGCTTTCCTATATTCTCGTCCTTACGGCGCTGCGGTTCACGCCGGTGAGCTACGTCGCGCCGGCGCGCGAGATCAGCGTCCTGATCGGCACTGTGATGGGAACACGGCTGCTCGCCGAAGGCGACGCGCGCCGCCGGCTGGCGGCCGCTTCCATGATGGTTCTGGGGGTGGCGGCGCTTTCCCTCGGCTGACGGCCTAGCGCTTCGGCTTGCGCGGCACCGGGTAGAGGCTCTTGGCGGGGTTCAAGAGGTGATCCATTCCCAGCCACAGGCTGCGTGAGTGGTGAAAAAAGAGCACCGGGAAGAGCACCGCGAACGAGATCCAGACGGCGAGCTGCTGCTCGAGGCTGAGTCCCGCCCAGGCGTCCAGGAGGAAATAACCGGGAACGGCCACGAGCACGGTCGCCGCGTAGTTCACATAGATCGCGCCGACGAAATAGCCCGGTTCCGGCTCGAAATCGAGCCCGCAACAGGGACAGTTCGCGTACATCGAAAAAGGCCGCCGAAACAGCGGCGCCGAGCCGCAGCGCGGGCACTTGAGCCACCAGGCTCTCCCGGCCAGGGACCAGAAGCGGGAAGCCATCCTAGGCAACCACCTCCCGCGGCGCGGATCGCGCCTGCGCGGCCGGGCGGTCGATCCCGCGGCTGAGGTAGCTTCTCAGAAAGCCGGCGGTGGCGGACCGACGCCCGTTCGCGGCCACTTCCAGCGGGGTGCCGCACGCCACGATCTCGCCGCCGCGCTCGCCTCCCTCGGGACCAAGATCGATCAGGTAATCGGCGTCCTTGATGACGTCGAGGTTGTGCTCGATCGTCACCACCGTGTTGCCCATATCGACCAGCCGGTGGAGGATCTGGATCAGCTTCTCGACGTCGGCGAAATGGAGACCCGTGGTCGGCTCGTCGAGCACGTAGAGCGTCCTGCCGCGCGACTCCTTGCCGAGCTCGTAGGCGAGCTTGAGCCGCTGCGCCTCGCCGCCCGAAAGCGTGTTGCTCGCCTGCCCGAGCGTGATGTAGCCCATGCCGATGTCGTCGAGCAGCTTGAGCGGCCGCGCGATCCTGGGAAACGGCCGGAAAAACGGCTCGGCCTCCTCGACCGTCATGCGCAGGACGTCAGCGATGCTCTTGCCGTTGAAGCGGATGTTGAGGGTCTCCTCGTTGAAGCGCTCGCCCCCGCAGGCGTCGCAGTCGACGAAGACGTCGGGGAGAAAGCTCATCTCCTTGCGGATCTTGCCCTGCCCGGCGCACGCCTCGCAGCGGCCGCCGCGCACGTTGAACGAGAAGCGGCTGGGCGTGTAGCCGCGCAGCCGCGCTTCGGGCGTGAGCGCATAGAGCCTGCGGATCTCGTCGAGCAGGCCGACGTACGAAGCGGGCACCGAACGGGGCGTCTTGCCGATCGGCGTTTGATCGACCTCCACCACTCGCTCCAAGGCCTCCCAGCCGCTCAGCTCACGGTGCGCGCCCGGTCGGCCGGCGAACTGCCCGAGCTTGAGCTTGAGGGCCTTGTAGAGGACCTCCTTGACCAGCGTGCTCTTGCCCGATCCCGAGATGCCGGTGACGCAGGTCCAGCGCTCGAGCGGGATGCGCACGTCGAGGTTCTTGAGGTTGTTGGCGGTGGCCCCGCGGATGGCGAGCCACTTGACCGACGACAGGTCGCGTTGCGGTCCCAGCCGTTTCCTTTCCGCGCGCAGGTAGGCGCCGGTGAGGGAAGCGGGATGGCGTTTGATCTGCTCGGGCGAGCCGACCGAGACCACGCTCCCGCCGTGGATGCCGGCGCCGGGGCCGAGGTCCACGATCAGGTCCGCGGACTGGATCGTCGCCTCGTCGTGCTCGACGACGAGCACGCTGTTTCCCGATCGCTGCAGCCGCCGCAGCGTGCTCAGCAGCATCGCGTTGTCCCTCGGGTGCAGCCCGATGGTCGGCTCGTCGAGGATGTAGCAGACGCCGCGCAGGTTGGAGCCGAGTTGCGCCGCGAGGCGGATGCGCTGCGCCTCGCCGCCGGATAGCGTGTCGGCGCGCCGGTCGAGCGTCAGATAGGGCAGACCGACCTCCGCGAGAAAGGTCAGCCGCTGCTCGATTTCGCGCACGATCTTTTCCGCGACCGCCCGCTCACGCTCGGCGCCCGCGTCGAAGCGGGCCCGATCGAAGTAGCGCTTCGCCTCCTCCACGCTCCATCCGGTCACCTCCCAGATCGCCTTGCCGTCAACCCGGACCGCGCGGGCGCGCGCGTTGAGCCTGCGGCCGCGGCAGTCCGGGCAAGGGGTTTCGGTCATCAGCCCGGCGAGCTCGGGGTCCGGCTCCTCCCCGCCGGCGTCCCACAGCGCTCGCAGGTAAGGCACCAGGCCGACGAAGGCGTCGGGGCCGTCGGAACCGTGGATGATTTTCTCCTGGATTTTTTTCGGCAGCCGGGCGAACGGCTTGCCGATGTCGACGCCGTGGCGCTCCCCAAGCTCGTGCACCAGGCGCTGCATGCGGCGGTGCAGCTCCGATCCCGTCGGCGCCGCCGGCGCGATGCCCGCGAGGGCCTCGGCCAGCGGCTGCCCCGGATCGGCAAAGATCAGATCAGGATCGAAATCCCAGTGGAAGCCCAAACCGCCGCAGCGCGGGCAGGCGCCCTGGCGGCTGTTGAACGAGAAGAGCCGGGGGTCCAGGGGCTCGTAGCCGATGCCGCACTGCAGGCAGAACAGCCGCTGGTTAAAAACCTGCTCGCCGCGATCGGAAATCACATGGAGCACGCCGTTTCCGAGCCGCAGGGCCTGATCCACCAGGAGCTCCAGCTCGCGCCCTGCGGCGCGGCTCTTGCCGACCACGATGTCGATGTCGTGCTCCCGGTAGCGTTCCAGCCCCCCGCTCAGCTCGGGCGCGCGGAACTCGACAAATCGTCCGTCGATCCGGGCCAGCCGGTACCCGAGGCGCCGCGCCCCCGCGATCACCTCCTTGTGAAACCCCTTGCGGCCGCGGACGATCGGGCTGAGGATCATCACTTCCTTTCCGCGGTAGCTCTGCGAGATCCGGTCGAGGATCTGGCTGCGGCTGAGCGAGCGGATCGGCTTGTCGCACTGGACGCAGTGCTGGCGCCCGAGCTTCGCGTAAAGCAGCCTGAGGTAGTGATAGATCTCGGTGACGGTGGCGACCGTCGATTTCTTGCCGCCCTGGCTCAGGCGCTGCTCGATCGCCACGGTCGGCGGGATGCCCGCAACGTAGTCAACGTTGGGCCGCGCCATCACCTCGAGAAACTGACGGGCGTATGCCGACAGGCTGTCGATGTAGCGGCGCTGGCCCTCCGCGTAGATGATGTCGAAGGCGAGCGATGACTTTCCCGAGCCACTGAGCCCGGTGAAAACCACGAAGCGATCTCGCGGAATGCTCAAGTTGAGGCTCTTGAGGTTGTGCTCCTTGGCGCCGACGATCTCGATCGCGCCGTCCTCTGCGCCCGAGGGGGGTGCGGGGGGTTCGGCCTTCGCGAGCGAGGGGCTGAACGGCGAGCGCTCGCGCGGGTCCAGATAGGATCTCAGGTAACGCCCCGTATGGGAGCCGTCCGCCCGGGCGATTTCCTCCGGCGGACCGGCAGCCACGATCCGGCCGCCGCCGTCGCCTCCTTCGGGACCGAGGTCGATGACGTGATCGGCGCATTTGACGACCTCGAGGTTGTGCTCGATGATGACCACCGAGTGGCCCTGATCGAGCAGCTCCTGAAAGGCCTTCAGCAGCCGCTCGATGTCCGCGAAATGGAGGCCGGTGGTGGGCTCGTCGAAAATGAAGAGCGTTCCCGCACGGCGCGCCTTCGCCATGTGGGAAGCGAGCTTCAATCGCTGCGACTCGCCGCCGGAAAGCGTCGTGAGCGGCTGGCCGAGCCGGATGTAGTCGAGGCCGACCGCGCGCAGCGGCTCGAGCCCCTTGATCACCTCGGGGACATCCTTGAAGAACTCGATCGCCTCGGCGACCGTGAGGTCCAGCACCTGGCGGATGTTCCTGCCGCGGTAGGTGACCTCGAGGATTTCCTCGCGGAAGCGGCTGCCGCGACACTCGGGGCAGGAGGTGTAGACGTCGGACAGGAACTGCATCTCGATCTTCTCGAAGCCCTCTCCGCGGCAGGTCTCGCAACGGCCGCCTTCGACGTTGAAGGAAAACGTGGACGGCAGGTAGCCGCGCAGCCGGGCGAGATCGGTGGCGGCGAAAAGCTTGCGGATGCCGTCGAACGCCTTCATGTAAGTGGCGGGATTGGATCGGGGCGTGGTGCCGACCGGCGATTGATCGACCAGCGTCACCTCCGAGATCTTGTCCGCGCCCTCGATGGCCGCGCAGTGCAGGACGGGTGCCGACGGCGCTTCCTTGAGCTTTTTCAGATTGCGGTAGAGCACCTCGTCGACCAGGCTCGATTTCCCCGAGCCCGAGACCCCCGTGATGCAGACCAGAACGCCGAGGGGAATCTCGACGTCGAGGTTCTTAAGATTGTTCGCGCAGGCGCCGCGGATCCGAATCGCCCGCTGGAGGAGCGGCTTGCGGCGGCGCTCCGGAAGCGCGATCGCGCGGCGCCGGCTCAGGTACGCGGCGGTGAGCGATTTGCGGTCCTCCAGAAGCCGGGGGTAGCTCCCCGCGAACACCACCTGACCGCCCTGCTCGCCCGCTCTCGGGCCGAGGTCGACGATGTAATCGCTTTCCTTGATGATCTCGGGGTCGTGCTCGACGACGACCACCGTGTTCCGGTTCGAGCGCAGCCGGTGGAGGATCTCGACGAGACGATGGCTGTCGCGCGGATGCAGGCCGATCGACGGCTCGTCGAGCACGTAGAGCGTGTTGACCAGCGAGGAGCCGATCGCGGTGGTGAGATCGACGCGCTCCAGCTCGCCGCCGGACAGGGTACGCGACTGGCGGTCGAGCGTGAGGTATTCGAGCCCGACGCCGACCAGATAGCCAAGCCGGCGGCGGATTTCCGCCAGGATCAGGTCCGCCACCGCGTCGCTTCCCTCGGCGAGCCTGAGCCCGTCGAAGAAGCGCGCCGCTTCGCCGACGCTCATTGCGTTCACTTCGGCGATGTTCTTGCCGTCAATCCGGTAGTGAAGCGCGGCCGGCTTGAGCCGCGTCCCGCCGCACTCCGGGCACGGCAGGTAAGCGCGGTAGCGGGAGAGAAGGACCCGCACGTGCATGCGGTAGCTCTTCCGCTCCAGCCGCCGGAACCACCCGCGGATGCCCGGGAACGTGCCCTCGCCGTCGACGATCAGCCGTTTCTGCCGCTCGGTGAGATGACCGAACGGCTTGTCGACCGGGATCTTCTTCCGCTCGCAGAACTCCATCAGGCGCTGCATCCGCCGGGCTCTGGTGATCCAGGGCCTGATGGCGCCGTCGGCGAGCGATTTGCCGGGGTCCGGAATGACCAGATCCAGGTCGATGTCCATCACCCGGCCGAAGCCGCGGCAGGTTTCACACGCTCCGATCGGGCTGTTGAACGAAAACAGATTGGGGGTGGGGTCGGGGTAGGCGAGGTCGCAGTGCGGGCAGTGCAGGTGCGCGCTGAACGGTTCGCGGCGCCAGTCTTCGCGGGGGAAAAAGAGGTTCAGCCTGCCCTTGCCGTAGTGAAACGCCTGCTCCAGGGAATCGAGGATTCTTTTCTTGTTCTCCGGCCGGTAGGTGAAGCGGTCGACCACGACCTCGACCGGCCCGGGACCAGGCCGGGACTCCATGGCGCTCAGATCCTCGACGGCCCTGCGCACGAGCAGGCGGTGAAAGCCGGCCTGCTGAAGGCCGGCCCGGACGTCCTGCCAGCCGGTCGCCGCCAGCGTCAACGGAAAGGTGAGAATGACGGGAGTTCCCGCTTCGAGCCCGGCGAGCTTGGCGAAGACCGAAGCCGCCGTGTCGCGCTCGACGGCTCGTCCGCAGCCGGCGCAGTAGAGAGTCGCGAGCTTGGCGAACAGCAGCTTGAAATGGTCGTGCAGCTCGGTCATCGTGCCGACCGTGGAGCGGGAGGTCTTCACGGCGCGGCTCTGGTCGATGGCGATCGTGGGCGGGATGCCCTCGATGCTTTCGACGTCCGGTTTGTCCATGCGGTCGAGGAACTGGCGCGCGTAGGCGGAAAAGCTCTCGACGTAGCGGCGCTGCCCCTCGGCGTAGAGGATGTCGAAGGCCAGCGTCGACTTGCCCGAGCCGCTGACCCCGGTCACGACCGTCAGGGCGTTGAGCGGGATATCGAGGTCGAAGCCCTTGAGGTTGTTCTGCCTGGCCCCGCGAATCCGGATCCAGTTCTGGCTCATCGGCGCTACTGGAGACGGTACTTTTCAATCAGGATGCGGCGAAACCGGGAGCCGTAGATGAGATCGAACACTTCTTCCTTGTCGGGAAAGAGCTGCAGCGCCGTCTTTTTGGCGTGGGCCACGACGTCCTGGGCCTCCTCGAGCGTGAGGTCGACGCTGCGCAGCAGGACGGCGGCGAGGTCCATGGCTCTGGCCAGCCGCCGCAGCTTTCGCTCTTCGGCCAAAATGGCTTCTCTGTCCGCACTCATCGCCGGCGAAAATCTCGTGGCGTAACGGAAAGACCTTGGTCGCCCGTCAGCCAACCTTAAACTTCTACCACACGGCGGCGTTGAGGTCGAGGCGGACCCGCGCGCTGTCGCGGCGCCGCCTCGGATGATAAGATTCCTCGGGAGCCGTCGTGCGGATCGCGGAGATCTTCTATTCGATTCAGGGCGAAGGCAGGCTGGCGGGGGTCCCCTCGGCCTTCGTGCGGACGTCGGGATGCAACCTCCGCTGCGCGTGGTGCGATACGCCCTACACGTCATGGCGGCCGACGGGGCGCGAATGGAGCGTCGAGGCCGTCGTCGAGGCGGTCCGGGCCTACCCGACCCGGCACGCGGTGATCACCGGCGGCGAGCCCCTGATCGCCCGCGACATCGAGGCGCTCGCCAGCAGGCTGAAGGATCTTTGCTTTCACGTCACGATCGAGACGGCGGCGACGCTCTTCAAGCCCGTCGCGTGCGACCTGCTCTCGATCAGCCCCAAGCTCGCCAACTCAACCCCCTGGAAGAGGCAGCGGGGCAGGTTCGCGAACATGCACGAAGGCAGGCGGCTGAACCTCGAGGTGATCCAGCGTTTCGTGGAAGCCTACGACTACCAGCTCAAGTTCGTGGTCGAGGACGAAAGCGACCTTGGGGAGGTCGAAGCCCTCCTCGAGCGCCTGCACGGCATCCAAAGGGAGCGGGTTCTCCTGATGGCGCAGGCGCGGACCCGGCGCGAGCTGCGGGAGCGCGGTCCGCTCATCGCCGAGCTGTGCAGGCGGCACGGCTATGCCTACTCGCCGCGGCTGCAGATCGACCTCTACGGCAATCGCCGCGGCACCTGATCCCCGGCACCCCGAGGCGGAAACTCCGGCCGGATCGCGCTGGCGTGAAGCAGCCCGGCGGGCTCGTGGGGCGACCAGACCCGGAGATCGGCCGGCGGCGCTTTGCCGTCGAGGACGGCCAGGATCGCCGGGGCGAGGAGCTTCAGGATCGTAACTGGGAGCGCGCTGGTGAAATGGTAATCGCCCGCCTCCTGGCCCTGCACGTAAGCGGTGACCACGCCGAAATAGCGCTTGCCGATATAGAAGACGAAGGCGGCCGTGCGGTTGGTCGGGCGCGAGCTGGTGACCGCGCCGTGGCGGTTGAAGGTTTCGTAGCGGTTGTCGCCCGAGCCTGTCTTGCCGCCGACCACGAGCAGCCTGCCGTCGCGAAGCCGGAAGACCCCTTTCAGCCGGCGTGCCGTGCCGTGCTCGACCACCTCGGCCATCGCCCTTCTGACGGCGCGCGCGACCTCGGGAGCCAGTACCCGCTCGCCGCCCTTCGGCTGTTGCTCGAAGACCGTCTCGTACGGAGTGCCGGGCGCGAAGTGAATCTTGTCGAGCACCGAACGACGCAGCCGCTCCCCGTCATTGACGAGAATCCCGAGAAGCTCCGCCAGCGCCACCGGGCGGTCCGAGGAGTTGCCGATCGCGGTGGCGTAGGACGGCACCATGGTCTTGAAGGGAAAGCCGAGCCGTTGCCAGTAGGGGGTCATCCGCGCAAAGGCGTCGCGCTCGGCGCGGATCCGCAACCGGAGATCCTGGGGGCGGCGGTTGCGGGACTGCAGGAGCCAGCCGGAGCTGACGCGGCGGGCTTCGGCGCTCGCCTCATACAGTTCCTGCCAGGACATGGTTGGTTTGCGCGCGAGCATCCCGGCGCACCACAGCTCGAGCGGATGGACCGAGAGCAGATAGCCGTAGTCGGAAAGGTTCAAGCGCGGGTTGGAGTAGGATCGGAAGAGCTCGCTCACCACCCGGGCCGAGTGCGATTCGCCGTGGGAGCTCAGCCAGGCCGCGAGCGCGGGCTCGTCCGATCCGATCTTCCACGCGAAAAACAGGATCGCGAGGTGGCGGGCGGTGCGGCGCTGGCCCAGCAGCCGCTCCACGATCTGCCCGGCGGCGGCTCCCTGGTAAAGCTGGTAGGAGCGGCGCAGTACGCCGCGCGACTCTTCCTCGGCGATTTCCCTGAGGAGCCGGAGCCTCTCGGGATGCTCCGGATCGGAGAGCACGGCATCGGCGTCGTAGGGCAGCCGCGCCCGGTGGTAGCTCACGAGGTCCCGCATCAGCCGGATGAAGACGAGGTTGGTAGAGTTCCTGAAGGCCTCGCGCAAGGTCGGGATACGCCGGTCGTCGTCCGGGTCGAAGTTTTCAAAACGATGCAGCCCGCCGCCGGTAAAAAAATCCTCGTGCGGGCTGGCCGAGTACTTGCGTTCCAGGGCAAGCTCGAGAAACGGTTCCAGCTCGAGACCCTGGTGCTCTTGCAGCGACGCGGCCGCCCAGCGCGTGAGCGGATCCCGCGCGTTCTGCGCCCGTTGCCGCAACGCGCCGGGGTCGAGCCCTTTGAGCTCCCGATGGAGCTCGGCCATGATCTCGAGATAGTGCGTGAGCGTGCGCAGCTTCGCCGTGCTACCCAGCTCGAGCTTCACGCTCTTGTTGAAGTCGAGAGGGCCGGGAAGGTTATCCGCCTGCACGCGCACCAGGTTCCCCGCGGGCGTGGGCTCGACGAGCAGGAACGAATAGATGACCTTCCGCGGATCCTTTCCTTCCAGGAGCCTTTCGCCGTTGAGGTTGTAGCGCTGGACGGTTTCGCGGTCCGCCAGGCTGTGGAGAAAGTCGGTGACGTACTTCTGCAGCGGAACGTCGATGGTGCTCGCCACCTGCAGGTCAAGGCGGTTGAGATCGTAGAGGTTGGTGACGCCCAGTAGCTCCATCAGCGCGGTGCGGATGGAATTCGCGGCCTTGTTCTTGACGGATGAAGGCTGCGGCGCCAGCGGCGCCGCTGGCAGAAACTGGATCGGCGTCCCCTGCACCGCCGCGGCCAGCTCCCAGTCGATGACTCCGGCGCGCGCCATCAACCGCGTGAACTGGCCGACCTTCTCCTCCAGGGAATCGCGCTCCTCGACCAGGAAGACCGAAGGCGCCCGCACCGCGATCAGCAGCGTGAGCACGTGCTTGTAGGCCCGCGCCTTTTCCGGCCCCGCGCCCGGCTTTTTCAGGGCCGCGACCACCTCCTTGAGGTCGAGGCCGAACCAGGCGTGGAGCCCTTCGCCGATCCCGTGGATCTCCCCGTAGCCGGGCGCCGCGGCCAGCGGCACGCTGTTGAGATAATCGACGATGATGCGGTTTCGCCACCTGCGGGTGTTGGCGCCCTCACGGTAGGCCTTGAGGCTGGCGCCGATCAGCTGGCGCAGTTTCTCGAGCGGCGAGTCGGTGCGGCCATGGGGCGAGTGGCGGAATTTCTCCAGCTGCACCGCCAGCGTGCTTCCGCCCTGGACCGATACCGGCAGGAAGAGCTTGGAACCGACGTAGAGGAACGCCGCCTTGATCAGCCGCTCCCACTCGATTGCGGGGTTTTGCCACGGCGAGTCCGGGCTGTCGAGATCGCGGTTTTCCAGGAACAGCAGGGTGCGGATCAACAGGGGCGGGATATCCTCCAGCTTCTCGAACAGAAAATCGGACTGCGCATAGCGGAACAGGGGACGACCGTCCTGCCCGCGGATGTCGATCCCGGCCCCCGCCGCCTCGGGATAGGGAGGGGAAATGCCGCGGCGGATCAGCTCGACCATGGTTTCCGACTGCCGCGCCTGCCGGGTGACCTCGTACCCCTGGCTCTCGAGGCGCGCCTGAAACACCGCGATTTTCGAGTACCCTCTGCGTTCATCGTAGGGGGCGGGCCGCGGCAGGGCCAGGTTCGGGTTTTTCCCCTCGGCGAGCTCGTAAAAGAGCCGTTCGTTCGTGCTGGTGAAAAACCATGACTGGAGCAACGACGCGCGGATCTCGAGGAGGACCAGACCGGTCAGCAGCAACGCGGCAATCGCACGGCGCCGCCATTTTCTCACACGCTCGCCGGCGAGGAGAAAACCCCGCCGAGCCCGGACCGCGGAGACCCGGGAGAGCTCCGGAGAAACAGAATTGCTGTCCATGGAGGCGCGATGCAGCATACCACAAAACCGCCGTGACACTAAGACGAGATCGCTTCGCCCGAGGCCGCAAACCCCGTCGGCTAGCGAAAAGGGCCGGAGGGCGAGATTTTTGACTGGAAATGGTTCGGCGGGCCGAATTATAATCGCCGCCGGAGGGATCCCCCTATGCTCGCGACCCGCGTGGTGCAAAAGGAAGGCGCCTTCTACTTCGTCGCCTACAAGGCGCCCGATCTGCTGGAGCGCGTGCGGTTCACCAGCCGCTACTATTTCGAGGGCGAGGAGATCGAGGCCGAGGAGCCGGGCGAAGACGAGGTGGCGAAGTTCATCGCGGGAATCGAGCGGAGCGAGAAGTCGTTTCAACGCGTGCTCAACCGGCGCAAGATCCGCCAGATCGTCAACTTCTATGAAAACGCGGTTTCCCAGCCGTTGATCCCCGGCACGATCCTGCTCTTCACCGAAGAAACGCTGCGCTTTCGCAGGTCCGATCTTTCCGAGCAGGTGGGATTTCTCAGCGAGCCGGGCGGCAAGTTTCTCGTCATCGACGGCCAGCACCGGCTGGCGGCGCTCCATTTTTACCGCCAGCGCCATCCGGAGCTGGCCGATCAGCTCGACGTCCCCTGCGTGCTCTTCGACGGCAAGAGCGGCGACTTCGCCACCGAGATGTTCGTCATCATCAATTCGACCCACACGCGGATCAACAAGTCGCACCTCGTCGATCTCTACGAGCGGGTCTCCTGGGAAACCCCCGAAAAGAAGCTCGCGGCCAGGGTCGTGAACCTGCTCTACGAGCAGAACGACTCGCCGCTGCGCTACCGCATCAACCGCCTGGGGGGGAGGAGCCGGCAGGAAAAATGGATCCTGCAGTCAGAGCTCTTCAACGAGCTCTACAAGGTCGTGCAGGCCAACCGGCGCTTCTTCGACGAGCAGTTCCAGATGCGGGCCGATCGCCTCTATCCGCTCGTGCGCGATTATCTCAAGGCGGTGCGCGAGGTGATGGAGGCGATCTGGGGAGACAACGAAAAGTTCATGTTCACCCGCGACGTCACGCTGAAGGCCCTGTTGCGGGTCTTCGGCGATCTCCTGCACAACCGAAAACTGATCCAGGCGTGGCAGGAGGAGCGCTCGCCGGGGGTCTTCGCCCCGGTGCTCCGCCCGTGGTCGGGCCTCGCGCGGGAGTTCCGCTCCGAAGGGTTCTACGAACGTTTCCCGGCCAAAGGGCAGATCGAGCGGGTGCGGCGCATCCACCTCAAACTGGCCCAGCACTTGAATCCGGGTTAGCTCTCTCGCTTCCGGGCGGGAGAACCCGGGCGACATCGGCCCTTTGCTTTGCGCGCGGTTCATTGCTAGAAAACGGGGCGGCGTTCGACCGGTTCGTCGAGCGCCAGGGAGGTCACGATGAAGCTCATCAAAGCGCTGGCGGCACTCCACGCCGTAGCCTGCCTGGCGGTGGCCGTCTGCTCTCCGGCCGCGGCCGCCACGGTCGAAGAGCTGCTCGCCGGGATCAACAAGCTCCCGCCGAAGGAAAGGCAGCGGCGGCTCGAGGAGGGGGCGCGAAAAGAGGGTCGGGTGGTGGTCTACTCCAATCAGGGGCTCGAGACCATCCAGGAATATTCCAACGCCTTCAGCAAGAAATACCCGTTCATCAAGGTCGAGGCCTCGCGCCTTCAGGGCGCGAAAGGGCTGGACCGGATCCTGCTCGAGCACCGGGTCGGAAAGCTGCCGGCCGACGTCGTCGGGGTGGACTTCGACAACATCGGCGAGCTGCTCAAGGCCGACGTTCACGCGCGGTACGACTCTCCCGAGAAGAAGCACTACGCGAGCCAGTTCTGGGACAAGCAAGGGCGGTGGTATGTCAACGACTACACGCTCGTGGTGATTGCCTACAACACCAGCCTGGTCAAGCCGAGCGAAGCCCCGAGGGGGTATCCGGACCTGCTCGATCCGAAATGGAAGAACGACATCTCGATCGACAACGAGCCCGAGCAGGCGGTGTTCGCCTGGCTCATGGACTGGGGGGAGGCCAAGACCGCGGAGTACATGAAGGCGCTGATGCGCAACGGCGCCGTGCCGCGGCGCGGCCACACGCTGCAGGTGCAGCTTCTCTGCAGCGGCGAGACCAAGATCGCCGTGGAGGTCTATCCGCCTCGGGTCATGCAGATGAAGTACGAGAAGAAATGTCCGATCGCCATGGTCTGGCCGAATCCGACTCCGGGATCGCTCGGGAGCCACACGGGGATCATGAAGAGCGCGAAAAACCCCCACGCGGCGGCGCTCTACATGGACTTCCTTCTCAGCGAGGACGGGGTGGTGGCGCTGGTGCGCGGAGGCGGAACGATTCCGGCGCGCACCGGGGCCAAGGCCGGCTGGCAGGAGATCCTCAACGCGCTGGCGGACAAGAGAATCCGCAAGGTGGTGATCGGCCACGAGAAGATGGCCGAGCTGAAGGAAAAGGGCTACAAGCTGATCGAGGACATCATCGTACGCAAGCAGTTGCGTTGAGCGTCGGCGTCAGACCTGCTGAATCGAGTAGCGGCCCCCGACTGCGCGCGCGACCAGGCTGATCGCGACCAGGATCGCCACCAGCACCATGCCGAGGGCCGAAAGCTGCGGGTACTGGCCGCCGTCCCACAGCTCGAAGAGCACGATCGAGATCACCTCGGTGCCGCTTCGGTAGAGCATGATCGACGTCGAAAGCTCGCGAAACGAGTGGGTGATGACGTAGATCCACCCGGCGACGAAGCCCGGCGCCAGCAGCGGCAGCACCACGCGGCGGAAGGTGTGCGGCCAGCTCGCCCCGCTCGCTTCCGAAGCCTCCTCCAGCTCCTTCTTGATCTGCAGCATCGATGAGGAGCAGGCCCGCATGCCGTAGGGCAGGTACTTCGTCACGTAGGCGATCAGAAGAATCCACAGCGTGCCGTAAACGGGCACCGGCAGCACCAGGTAGAGCCACAGGATCGCGATCCCCATCACCAGGCCGGGCATGGCGATCGGGCTGAAGGCGAGGAAGTCCAGCGCGCCCTTGCCCCGCCAGGCGGTGCGGACGATGATCCAGGCGATGATCGCCGTGAGCAGCATCGTGATCGTCGAGCTCGAGATGCCCAACACGAAGCTGTTCCAGAGCGCCCGCTGGACCATCGGAAAGCTCCACAGGTTCCTGTAGTTGTCGAGCGTGAGGCTTCCGAGCGCGACCCTGGACGGGGCCATGTAGAAGGGCAGGAAGGAAGACCAGAGAACGACCAGCACGGGGAGGATGAAAACGACGAAGCAAAAAGCCAGCGTTGCCGCCGCGAGCGGCACGCGCCAGGCTCCGAGATCGTGGGTCGCCGGACGGAACCCCTTGCCGGTGATGGTGGCGAACTGCTCCGAAGCGGCGGTCCATCTGAGATAGAGCAGCACCCCGATACTGGTGATCGCGAGGTAGACCACCGCGAAGGTGCTCGCCAGGCCGAAGTCGGTCGGGACCGCCTTGGTGGCCAGATAAACCTCCGTGGCGAAGACCAGGATGCCGGCCGGCATCCCGATCAGCGCCGGCACCTCGAAGTTTTCGATCGCCCGTACGAAGCTGATCATCCACACCGCGAGGATCGCCGGCAAAAGCACGCGCAGCGTGATCGTGAAGGTGGTGCGCAGCACGCCCGAGCCCGCAACCAGCGCGGCTTCCTCGAGAGAGGGGTCCATCGAGCGCAGGGCCGCGGCCAGGAGAAGGAAGGCAAGCGGTATCTGATCCGTTCCCTGCACCCAGATCATCCCCGGCATGTTGTTGATCTCCAGAGGGCCGGGCAGACCGAAAAACTGCGTGGCAACGAGATTCACGATGCCGGAGCGGCGGCCGAAAAGAATGATCCACCCGACGGTGGTCAGGATTCCCGGCACGATCATGGGAATCAGGACGCAAGTGTAGATCGCGCCGCGCCACGGAACGTTGGTTCGCTCGGTCATCCATGCCAGGTAGAGGCCGCCGCTGAAGGCAAGGAGGCTCGAGCCGGCGCTGAAGACCAGGGAATTGGCCAGAGCGGCCGGGAGCCGCCAATTCTCGAGCAGGACGAGATAGTTGCGCAGCGTGAGGTTTCCCCCGACACCGGGCGGGCCGCTCTTCAAGCTGCCGTAAACCAGCATGGCGAGCGGGATCAACGTGAGATAAGCGATCGTCGCCGCCGCGGCGCCGACGATCAGCCACTGAAGGCGCAAACGCGGCGCGAGAACGCGTCCGGCGGCGGCGAGTCTGGCGGCGGCAAGCATCTCTCTCGGGCTCGGGCTGAAAGGCAAACCCCGGCCGAGCGTAGTCCCGGGGCGCGCACGAGTCAAGGCGGCGCGGCGACGCCCTCGGCTCGTTTGCCTGGGCGGGACGGCCGTTGTATACAGGGCGCGCAAGGCGCGAGGCGATCCATGACCGTGTCACTGAGAGTCCTGTACGGGTATCTCGAGGGCCTGGAAGGGAAGTTCGCGCGCGAGCCGTCGGGCCACCTTTCGCTCGAGACCGGCCTTTTCCGCCGCCACGGGCTCGAGGTGTCGTGGGAGCACGTTCAGGGGACCGAGGAGCGCTACCGCAGAGTCGTACGGGGGGAAGCGGAGGTCTCCCTGGTCGTAGGACGGGCGGCGCTGCGACATTTTCTCGCCTCGCGGGCAACCAGGCTCATCGGCTGCGCCATGAACAGCTGCCCTTACACCCTCAGCGTGTCGAGGGAAATCGAAAGCCCGGCCGAGCTCAGGGGCCGGGTCCTCGCCTGCCGGGAAGAGATCGGGCGCGCCGCGCCGGTGGCGGAGGCCCTTCGGGAGACCGCCGGGTTGCAGCTCGGTACGGACGTCACGCTCCTGCTCGTGGAAAGCGACCGGGCGGCCTGCGAGCGTTTGCTGGAGGGGCGTGTCGATGCGGCGCTCTTGCCGAGGCCCTACGGGTTTTTCGCCGCGGAAAACGGCTTTCGCCGGCTGGCGGAGTGGCCGGAGATCGTCGACGATCCGTTGCCGATCGCGCTCGAGACGACGGAAAGGCTCTGGCGGGAGCGCTCGCGCGATCTTTCTCTTTTCGTCGCGGCGGAGCGAGAGGGAATCGCTTACCTGAAAAATCATCCGGACCAGGCCCGCTCGCTGCTGATGCGGCGGTTCGGACATTCGCCGGCCGTCGCCGCCGAGACTGTCGCGGACTATCTCATCTGGCTCGACGAGAATCTCCGCGTCGATTTCCAGCGGCTCGGGAAGCTCGTCTCGCAGGTCGTCCCGCACGGCCGGGAGAGCGCCGGCCGGATCGCCGCCGAGTGGGTCGTTCCCGGCGCGCTCGGCGCCTGAACGCGAACGCTGGCGGACGGCCGGGGCGTTTTGATATTTAGCATGCCGGGTGGGGAACGAGGCTGCGGGCCGTGAAAAAAGCAAGGGAGGCGTTATGGCAGGCGTCGTCGATGCCGATACCCATATAGCGGAATCCGAGGCGATGTGGGGCATGATGGACGGGGAGATGCGTTCCCGGCGCCCGATCCTGCTCACGGTCCCCGACGACACCGTGTACGGCGCGCGCAACGCGTTCTGGCTGATCGACGGGAACATCTTCCCCAAGCCCGCCGGCAAGGGAAGCTTTCGTCTGATCACGCCTTCGGCGAGCAAGCTCGAGATGTCGCGGGGCGACATTCATCTCGCCTGCCGGGAGATGACCGACGTCCGCGGCCGGCTCGGCGACATGGACAGGCTCGGCGTCGAGATCCAGGTGGTCTATCCGACGCTCTTTCTCATCTATCTCACCGACGATCCCGCTCTCGAGGTAGCGCTGTGCCGCGCCTATAACCGCTTCCTGGCGAAGGCCTGCGCCCGGTCGGGCTCGCGGATGCGCTGGGTCGTGGTCCCGCCGCTCAAATCGCTCGAGGAGGCGATCGACGAGCTCAAGTGGGGCAAGGACAACGGCGCCGTGGGGGTGTTCTTCCGCGGGATCGAAGGCTCCTGGACCCTCGATCACCCCTATCTTTTTCCGCTGTACGCGGCGGCGAACGACCTCGAGCTGCCGATTTGCATTCACACCGGAGCCGGGTGCCCCGCTTTTCTCAGCCTCTTCGACGTCGAGCGCAACCATACGTTCGGCCACAGCCGGATTCAGCCGCTGCTCGCCTTCCGCGACATAGTGGCCAATGGAATTCCGGAGCGGTTCCCGCGGCTCAAGTTCGGTTTCATCGAGGCGTCGGCCGGCTGGGTGCCTTTTCTGCTGCACGTCCTCAAGAGGCTGCTGAAAGCGAAGTGGAAGTTCTCGTCGGATCCGGATCTGTTCCGGGAGTACCGGATCTTCGTCGCTTGCGAGGCCGATGAGGACGTGAACTACATCGCCAACTTCACCGGTGAGGATCACCTGATCATCGGCTCCGATTACGGCCATCAGGATCCCTCCGAAGAGCGGCAGCTCGTGGCGGCGATGCGGGCGCGGGAGGACATCCCCCGGGCGCTCACCGACAAGATCCTGACGAGCAACCCCAGGCGGTTTTACCCGCTGCACTGAATGGAGACCGGCCGTGCCTTGGACGTGCGCGGGGTGCGGGGAAAGCCGGTCGCGAAGGAGCCGAGCATGAGAAGAGAGAACACGCAGCGAAAAGAGGCGGGCGCCGCCCGCCGCCTGGCCTTTGCCCTGACCGTCGCGTGGCAGCTGACCGGCGCCGGGGCGAGCCTCGGCCAGCCGCTCCAGGTCGTCAACGTGGCGATCCCGGCCAAGAGCTTTCAGATGGTGATTTATCCTCTCGCCCGGGAGCGCGGCTTCATGAAGGAAGAAGGGATTGACCTCCGGGTGATCTACATCGCGCCGACCACCAGCATCCAGGCGCTGCTCGGGGGCGACGTCCAATTCACCGGCGCGGGCTCGAGCGCGCTGGTGAGCATCGCACGCGGCAACGCGCCGCTCAAGGTGGTGCTGGCGACCAACGACCGGGTGCTTCAGTGGCTTCTCACCCGGCCCGAAATCGGCGCGCCGAGGGATCTCAAGGACAGGCGGATCGCGACGACCGGAATCGCGGCGATCGCGACGTTCATGCTGCGACGGATCCTGAGCAAGCACGGTCTCGACGGCAATCGGGACGTGATCTACCTCGACCCGGGGGCGGGAAACCAGCTCACGGCGCTGCTCGCGGGCGCGATGGACGCGGCGGTGCTGAGCGTCGAGCAGCGCTACATCGGGCTCGACAAGGGGATGAAGGAGATGTTTTTCTTCGGCAACGAGGTCAAGAACTCCTGGGGAACGCTGGCGACGACCGACCGGCTGATCAAGGAAAACCCCGGGCTCGTGCGCGCGTTCACGCGCGGGGCGCTCAAGGCCCTGCGCTATCTCCGCCATCACCGGGAAGGAACCGTAAACGCGCTCGTGAAGTTCTCCGGCGTGTCGCGGGCGCAGGCGGTCCGGGTTTACGACGACCTGATCGGCACGTTTACGCGCAACGGGGTCGTCGACGAAGAGACCCAGAAAAACGACCTCGAGATCATCCGCCAGGTGGTCAACGCCCACACGGCGCTTTCCCCCTCCCGGGCCTATGACTTCGGCTTCGCGGTGGAAGCCGACCGGCAGCTCGACAAAGAGGGCTGGAAGCCGTGAGATAGCGGGGGCATTCGCGGCTTCGGGCTCCGAGCCGGCTCGCCGGCAATCGCCGGGCGGAGGGCCTTCGAAGCTAGACCTTCGTCAGCTCCGTGCGCGCCAGCTCCTCGACCAGCCGCACGAGCGCGGAGTGGTCGAGGTCGCCGTTTCCCATCGACTTCATCGCGGTCATCATCTGAGCGACCTGCGCGGATACCATCAGCGGGACCCCGTACTCCGAGCCCGTCGCGAGCGCGATTTTCATGTCCTTTTCGTGGAGCCGGATGCGGAAACCCGGCTCGAACCTGCGCTCGAGCATCTTCTGGCCGTGGGCCTCGAGGATCTTCGACTGGGCGAAGCCGCCGAGCAACGCCTGCCTGACCTTGGCCGGGTCGACGCCCGCCTTGGCGGCGAGCACGAGCGCTTCCGCCACGATCGCGATCGTGGTCCCCACCACCATCTGATTGGCGGCCTTCGTGACCTGCCCCGCGCCGGCCTCGCCCACGTGAACGATGTTCCTGCCGAGCGCGCGAAAAATCGGCATCGCGCGCTCGACCGCGGCCGGCTTGCCGCCGATCATGATCGACAGCGTGGCGCCGACCGCACCCGCTTCGCCGCCGCTGACCGGAGCATCGAGCATGTCGATGCCGCGCCTTTCCGCCTCGGCCGCGAGCCGACGTGCGGTGACGGGCGAGATGCTCGACATGTCGATCAGCAGCATCCCGGAGCGGGCGCCCGCGAATATTCCTCCTTCGCCGGCGTAAGCCAGCTCGACGTCGGGTGAATCCGGCAGCATCGTGATCACGGTGTCGCACCTCTGGGCGACCTCGCGCGCGCTGTCCGCGGGCTGCGCCCCCTCGCGGACGAGCTCTTCCACGGGCGCGCGGCTGCGGTTGTGGGCGACCAAGGGATAGCCCGCCCGGAGAAGATTTCGCGCCATCGGCTTTCCCATGATGCCGAGGCCGACAAAGCCGATCGTTGTATCGCTCACGATTTCCTCCAGCCCGCGGATAGCCGCGCCGAACCGGATCCGTCGCGGCTCAGCCGTACTCCCGGTAGATGCCGTCGAACTTGCCGAGCTTGATCCGGACCATCGCTTGCGCGCTCTCCCGAACCAGCCGCTCGTCCCGGGCGGTCTCGATGGCGCGCGCGATGCGCTCGGCGGAGCGCGCCGTGTGCTCCTTGTCGGCGACCATGTGGACGGTGAAGAACTCGAGCGCGTCGTCGCCGAGGCCGTAGTTCCGCCGCAGGTAGGTGTTGAACTCCTCGGAGTAGCGGCAGACCATCGATTCGCTGACGAGGGCGGACGCCCGGCTGAGCGGACCGGCGCCGAGCAGCGTGTTGTAAACCGTGCGCGCCGAGTGGATCTGGCACTCGAAGATCTGCGTGGCTTCGGCGAAGTCCTCTTCTTTCAGCCCGAGCGCCAGCCCGACCTTCTTCGCCAGATCGGGGTGCGTTCGCTCCTCGACGAGCTGGTAACCGTAGTAATCGAACAGGTCCGGATCGTGAGCGTTTTTCACCATCCCCAGGGCGAAGGCCCTGAGAATCGCCCGGTTGTGCAGGTAGTGCTGGATGGACCAGCCCTGGATGCGCCGGACCGAAAGCGTCCCTGCGCGAAGCTCGGTGAAGTAGCGGCTTTCCATGAGCCGATGAATTCCCGGCTGGACGATCTCCTCGATAACGGAACGAACGACGGCGTGGCCGTCCATGGTCGGCTCCTCGCTGCTCACCTGCCCGCCAGAGCTTCTTCGAGCAGCGAACAATCGGTCACCGCGGCGCGGCCCGAACGGTTGTCGACGCCGGCGGTGCCGGCTGAGGCCCTCAAAGCTTCGGAATGAGCAGCGTGGTTCCAGCGCGCAGAAGGCTCGTCTTGCGGATGCCGTTGGCCTCCAGGATCTTCTCGACCGGGGTGCGGTAGCGGCGCGCGATCCGGCTCAGGGTTTCTCCCGGTTTCACCCGATGCCGGATGACCGGTTCGTCCGCCGGCCGATACCGGACCTCGACGACCGGCTCGGTGCGGCGGTCCGCGGGAAGCTTGAGGCGGTAACCTGCCGGGACGGTCCGGGTGGATGAGCTCAGCGCCGGATTCCACTCGAAAAACTGGCTTCGGCTGAGCCCGGTGGAACGAATCAGGGTGGCCAGCGACGTCCGATTCCTCACCTCCACTTCGCGGACGGCGAGCGGCGGATCGGGATCGAGCCCGGGGAAGTAGCGTTCGACGTTCCTGGCGATCTCGACCGCGGCCAGGAATTCCGCATAGAAATTCTTCGACGGGTATCCCCAGTTCGGGTGCGTGTACCTCTCGATCAGCTCCACCAGGTTGTCGGACTCGACTTCGGCGACCGCCCGAGCCATTCCTGCGGTGCCGTAGTTGTAGGCGGTGATCGCCAGCGGCCAGTTTCCCAGCACCTGATAGTTCCGGGCGAGCAGCTCGGCGGCCGCACGCGTCGACTCCAGCGGGTCTTTGCGCTCGTCGATGCAGCAGTCGATGCGGAGGAATTGTCTGCCGGTGCGGCGCATGAACTGCCACATTCCCAACGCCCCGGCGCGGGAGCGCGCGTTGATGTCGAAGGACGATTCGACGAGGGGAAGATAGCTCAACTCCACCGGCAGGCCCCGCTCGCGGAAGATCTCCTGGATCTGCCCGAGGTAGCGTCCGGCGCGCCTCAAGCCCGCAGCGGTGCGTTCCTTGATGCCGCGCTGCGCCTTGACGCGGTCGGGATCGACGTTACGTTCGGCGGCGACCCGGCGGCGGTGCGCGTCGATTTCGCGCTGCGAAAGGTTCTCGTCGCCGACCTCAACGACATCGTAGATCACGCTCATGTCGAGCGGATCGAAGAGAACCAGCTGCGTCACGCTGAACTCGCCGAAGATCCGCTTCCAGAACTCCACCGGGGTTTCCAGTCCGGGGAGCAGCGGAAGGGGCTCGGCCGGCGCGGTCTCGGCCCGGGCGCGAACCGGGGCCAGCGCCAGCACGGCCGAAATCAAAAGCCAATGAGTTCGCACGAAACGTTTCGACATTGCCCTCGCGCTCTTGTCGATTCGAGCAAAGCTCATGCCGTTAACCCTGGTCCAGTCGGGGCGGTATTGTAGGAAATTTTATTTCCCGAGACAAACAAAAAAACGCCGGCGCCGATCATTTTTGTCCGGCACGCGAGCCGAAGGGGCCCGAGATTTGACGAAGGGTTTCGACATGCGTATAGTCCTCCCCCCGAGGCGTGGAGGACGGCTTTGGACGGGGCGAGCGCGATTTTGATCGCCGAGGCGGCGTTGCGGCTGGTCTTGGGCTGGCGGTTTCTCGTCAGCGGGCTGAGCAACGTTCGTCGCTGGCCCAACCCCGTGCGCACGGCAAGCCTGGTGTTCCCGCGAGGGGCGACGTTTTTCGGCGCTGCGGCGACGTTCCTCATGCTGGCCGGGGGGCTCGGGGTAGCCGCGGGGTTCCAAACCCGGATCTCGGCGGCCATGCTCGTTGTTTTTCTCCTGCCGACGTTCAACGTGCACTACTACTGGCTCAAAGTTTTACCGGCAATGGCGCCTGCCGTCGCCAATACTCTCACCGATGAAAAAGCGCGGGACACCTTCCGGGTTTTCCACCGTCAATCCTACCATGCGCACGAGGTGGGGATTCGGGACAACCTCGTCTTGCTGGCGGCGGCGCTCTATTTTGCGTTGCGGGGCTCGGCGGCTTACGGACTGGACAATGCCCTGCCGCAATGGGTTTTTCGGTTTCCCTAGGAATCGTCTCACGCCCGTCGGCGGTCCGAGCGGCGCGCCCCGTCAGATTCCTGCCACGAAACGTCCCGGGTTCAGCAGACCCGCAGGGTCGAACTGCCGCTTGATCTCGCGCATCAGGGCCAGATTGTCCGGCGGCGCTCTCCAGGAATCGAGGCCGGCGGGCAGGCCCGGAGGTCGGGAAAAGAGCATGGCATGGCCGCGATGAGAGAGCGCCAGGCCCGCGAGGCTGTCGAAGGAAGCGGCAGGCTCCTTCTCATCCGGAGCGACCCAGATCGTGCCGCTGTCGGCGTGCGCCACGACCCTGGGGGCCGCCGGGCCGGTCGGCGCGGTAAGAGTCTTCACCACCGTGCCGACGGCGCTCAGGGGCACGGTCAATCTGTAAACCGCCCCGTCGTTGCCCAGCGGAAAGTCCCCGACCGCCGTCCAAAAACGCCGGTGGCCCTCGTCTTCGAGAACCTCGCTGGAGAGCGCGCTGCGCTTCGCCATCGATCCGAGATCCCGCAAATGTCGAGCTACCGCCGCGGCAAAGCCCTCGCACCAGACCGCCACGGTGGGCACCTCCGGTGATACTGGCAGCGCCCGGGGGCTGAGAAGCGCGACCGCCGCAGGAAGCAGGAAGGAACCGGAGAGCTCCGCGGCGAGGGCGACCACGCGGTCGAAGGAGCCGGAAGCGAGGAACGTGGCGGCCGATTCGGGGGCGGGCGCCAGCCGCAGCGTCGCCTCCGTCAAGACTCCGAGCGTGCCGAAGGAGCCCGTAAAGAGCTTGCACATGTCGTAACCGGCGACGTTCTTGACGACCTTTCCTCCCGCCTTGATTCGCTCCCCGCTCGGCAGCGCGGCCTTGAGGCCGATCACGAGATCACGCACCGCCCCGTGTGACGCCCGCCTCGGCCCGTTCAGGTTGGCTGCAACGATCCCGCCGATCGTCGTGTCGCCGGGGCGTGGCGGGTCGACGGCGAAGAACTGGCGGTGCGGCGCCAGGGATTCCTGCAGCCTTCGAAGCGTAATCCCGCACTCAACGATGACGGTCAGGTTGGCGGGATCGTGCTCGACGACGCGGTCGAGGCAGCCGAGGCAAAGGACGAGGTCGCAGCGCCTCGGCGGGTTGCCGACCCGCATGGCCGTCCCCCCGCCCCACGGTACGACGGCGGCCTCGGCTTCCGAGCTGAGGCGCAGTATCGAGGCTACCTGCTCCGCGGACGAGGGAAAGCAAACCACGCGGGGCGCCTTGCCCGCGACCGCGTAGCGCTCTGCGGCTTGCGCGTCGAGCTTCACCGCGTCGCGGCCGAGCTCCGATTCGAGGCGTTGCGCGAGCCGGTCGGCGGCGCTCATAGTCGGCGGGCATCCTCCGCTGCGGCGTAGGCGCGGTCGAGAAGGTCCATGAGATGGTAGACTGCCACGGCCGGCCCCCACTTGGCGGTGGCGTAGCCGAGCTGCAGCATGCAGCCGGGGTTTGGGGCGACCACCGCGGCCGCCCCGGTGGCCGCCACGGCTCGGCATTTTTCGCTCGCCAGCCGGCGCGACATCTCCGAGTGAATGAGATTGTAGATTCCGGCGCTGCCGCAGCAGCGATCGGCACCCTCCATCTCGATCAGTTGCAGGCCGGGGATCGCTTCAAGGAGCCGGCGAGGCTCGGCCCTGATGCGCTGGGCGTGTGCGAGGTGGCAGGGGTCCTGATAGGTGACGGTCACATCGAGCCGGCCGAGAGGGCCGCGCAGCCCCAGGGCCGCCAGAAGCTCAGCCGCGTCTTTGACCAGCCCGCTGAACCGGGCGGCTTTTTCGGCCCACGCGGGATCGTCGCGCAAGAGGTATCCGTACTCTTTCATGGCGGCGCCGCAACCCGCCGCATTGACGACGACGGCGTCAACTCCGGCCTGGAGGAAGGCGTCGATGTTCCGGCGCGCCATTCTTTTGGCCGCTTGCGTCTCGCCGTTGTGCAAGTTGAGCGCGCCGCAGCACGTCTGAGCGGCGGGGAAAACCAGCTCGCAGCCGTTCCGCTGCAGAACCCGGACCGTCGCCTCGTGGACCTCGCTGAACAGCAGCGGCATCACGCAGCCGTCGAGCATCGCCACTCTCGCCCGGCGCGCTCCTGCCGCCGGCAGCCGCGAGGGTGCCTTGAAGAAGCGGCCCGGCAGCCGCGGCATCAACGCGTCCAGCTCCTTCAACCGTCCGCGCAGAGCACGCCGCGCAAGCGCCTGCACGCCGCTTCGCTGGTAAGCCCGAAGGATATGCGCCATGGCCCGCACGCGTTTCGGATAGGGAAGCAGCTGCGTGAACGCAAGGTGCATGATTTTTCCCCGCCAGCCGCCCGGCACGCCGAGCAGCGAACGGGCGTGCTCGGCGATCCGTCCGTACGGCACGCCCGAAGGGCAGGCGGTTTCGCAGGCGCGGCAGAGCAGGCAGAGATCGAGATGGCGGCGGAAACGCTCGCCGGGCTCGATCCGGCCCTCGGCTGCCGCCCGCACGAGGTGAATCCGGCCGCGAGGGGAATCCGCTTCGACGCGCAACGCCCGGTAAGTCGGGCACTGGTTCAGGCAAAGCCCGCAATGCACGCACCGGTCGATCTCGGGAACGGCGAAGTCGGCGGCGGCCGATACGCCGGCGCGCTGTGGCGGGTGATCCATGGGTGCACCTCAGCTCGAGATCCTCGAATACAGCCGCGCCGCGCGGCGACGAAACGAACCCGCGCGGGCCGGTGGTTTCAAATCCACAAGCCGGCCGGAATCGTCGCGGGCTGCCGGCGCACCTCGCCGCAGGTCGCCGGGGTCGGAAACAGCTTCGCGGGGTTGAAACGGAAGCTCGGGTCGAAGGCCCGCCGCACGCGCGCCATCGCCTCCAGATCGCGCTCGTCGAACAGCAGCCCGATGTAGGCTTTTTTTTCGAGGCCGATGCCGTGCTCGCCGGTGATGCTGCCGCCCAGCTCGACGCAGGCGCGGAGGATCGCGGCTCCGGCCTCGATCACGCGCTCCAGTTGTCCCGGGACGCGGATGTCGAAGAGAACGTTGGGATGGAGGTTCCCGTCGCCCGCGTGGAAGACGTTCGCGATGCGCAATCCGTGGCGGCTGCTGATCTCCGCGACGCGCCGCATCATCTCCGGCAGCCGGCTGCGCGGCACCACGCCGTCCTGGACGTAGTAGTTGGGGGCGAGCGTTCCCATGGCGCCGAACGCTCCCTTTCTGGCTTTCCAGATCCGCGCCCTTTCAGCCTCGTCGTCGGCGACCCTGGTTTCACGCGCGCCGCTTCGCTCGCACACGGCCCGAGCGAGGTCCAACGTGTGCTCCGCGTGCTCCCGCACCCCTTCGACTTCGACGACCAGGACCGCCTCGGCGTCGCGCGGCAAGCCGGATGGCGACCCGGCCTCGACCGCCTCGATCGTGGTCCGGTCCATCATTTCGAGCGCCGCGGGAATGATCCCGGCCGCCGTGATCTCCACCACCGCACGGGTCGCGGCTTCCATGCGATCGAAAATCGCCAGCAGCGTGCGCACGGCCTCCCGGCTCTTCATCAACCTCACGGCCGCCTTGGTAACGATCCCCATCGTCCCTTCGGAGCCCACGAATACGCCGCGGAGATCATAGCCCGGCACATCGGGAGTTTCGCCTCCGAGCCAGGTGACCCGTCCGTCCTCCAGGACGACCTCGAGGCCCAGGACATGGTTCGTGGTGACTCCGTAGGCCAGGGTGTGCGGTCCGCCGGAGTTGTTGGCGATGTTGCCGCCGATCGAGCAGGCGGCCTGGCTGCTCGGGTCGGGAGCGAAGAAGAAGCCGTCCCGGGCCACGGCGCGCGTGACATCGGCGTTGATGACTCCCGGTTCGACGATGGCCAGGCGGTCGGCGAGGTCGATCCTGAGGATCCTGTCCAGGCGCGCGAGCGAGAGCACGATGCCGCCCTCGGCCGCGACGGCGCCTCCGGCAAGGCCGGTTCCCGAGCCGCGCGGAACGATCGGCACATCTTGCTTGCGCGCCAGGCGGACGATCGCCGAGACTTCCTCGACGTTTCCCGGCAGCACGACGACCTCGGGCTGGACCTGAAAGATGGAGCCGTCCTGTTCGTAAACCAGCACGTCGGCCGGGTCCACCAGAACGTGCTCCGGTCCGACGATTCCGGCGAGCCCGGAAACGAGCGAGGCGGGTGCGGTCATGATCCGCCGGCCCCCGGAGATCGGCGCAGCGGTCTGGAGGCGCTTCGGACGCAAGGCTCGCGCCCAGGCCGCCGTTTCCAGCTTTGCGGCACGGGATTCCGCGGAAGCACGACCAACAACCTATCCGACCCGCCGAGGGGCTGTCAATTGAGATTGACGCCACTTCCCAAACTCTATATAAGCGGTGGCGATAAGCGGTGGCGATAAGCGGTGGCGTTTCCTCTTTTCAATCCAAAACAGGAGGCGAACCATGGCCAGTCCGAATCAGCAGAAACCAACCGGTGACGGCAAGCTGTCGCGGCGCAGCGTCCTCAAGGCGGCGGTTGCCGCCGGCGGCGCGGCAGTGTTTGGATTTCCGATGATCGCCAAATCCCAGGGGCCGATCACGATGCGCTGGCAGAGCACGTGGCCGCAAAAGGACATCTTCCACGAGTTCGCGCTGGACTTCGCCAAAAAGGTCAACGACATGACCGGCGGCGACTTGAAGATCGAGGTTTTGCCCGCCGGTGCGGTGGTGCCGGCCTTCGGGCTGCTGGATGCAGTTTCGAAGGGCACGCTGGACGGCGGCCACGGAGTGCTCGTGTACCATTATGGCAAGAACACGGCGCTGGCGTTGTGGGGGTCCAGCCCGGCCTACGGCATGGACGCCAACATGCTGCTCGCCTGGCACAAGTACGGCGGCGGTAAGGAACTGCTCGAGAAGGTCTACCGGGCCATTGGCGCCAACGTGGTCTCGTTCCTGTACGGGCCCATGCCGACGCAGCCGCTCGGCTGGTACAAGAAGCCGATCACCAAGCCGGACGATTTCAAAGGCCTCAAGTTCCGTACCGTGGGAATCTCGATCGATCTGTTTCAGGGAATGGGAGCGGCCGTAAACGCGCTGCCCGGGGCTGAAATCGTCCCGGCGATGGATCGCGGCCTGATCGAAGCGGCGGAGTTCAACAACGCCACCTCCGATCGCGTCCTTGGCTTCCCCGATGTTTCCAAGGTCTGCATGCTGCAGAGCTATCACCAGAACGCGGAACAATTCGAGGTTCTGTTCAACAAGACCAAATTCGATGCCTTGCCGGCCCGGATGAAGGCCATCATCGCCTCCGCGGTCGAAGCGGCTTCTGCGGACATGTCGTGGAAAGCGATCGACCGCTACTCCAAGGATTATCTGGAAATGCAGACGAAGGACAAAGTGAGGTTCTACAAGACGCCGGATTCGGTTCTCCGAAGGCAGCTGGAAATCTTCGATCGGGTCGAGGCCAAAAAATCCGCCGAGAATCCGCTGTTCAAGGAGGTTGCCGAGTCGCAGAAGCGTTTCGCCGCACGGGCGGTCAAGTGGGACCTCGACACGAACGTCAGCCGCCGCATGGCTTACGACCACTACTTCGGTCGAAGGCCGGCCCGAACGGCCAGCCCGACCGGCAAGAAGAGCTAACGCTTTTCGCCCAGGGCTGCTGCGCCGGTTCGCGTTTCGCTGCCGCATCTCTCCAAGGTATACTGCCGCCGTGCCCCGATGAAGTTTTTGGGCTTGGTTCGCGCCGTCGATCGAATCAGTTACTGGTCAGGCAAGGCCTTTGCCTGGCTGATCGTGGTCCTGACCTTCGTGGTTTCGGTCGAGGTTTTCAAACGCTATATCCTCAACGCGCCCACCGCATGGATCTTCGACTTTAACAACATGCTCTACGGCACGCTGTTCATGATGTGCGGCGCCTACACGCTGGCGCTGGCCGGGCACGTGCGCGCCGATTTCGTCTACATCTACCTCAGGCCGCGGGCTCAGGCTGCGCTCGATCTGGTTCTCTACCTGGTGTTTTTCGTTCCGGGCATCGTGGGGCTGATCTACGCAGGATACGGTTACGCCGCCGACTCGTGGCGTATCGGCGAACACTCGACCGTGACCGCCGAGGGACCGCCGGTGTATCACTTCAAGTCGGTCATTCCAGTTGCCGGGGCGCTGGTGATGCTCCAGGGGCTGGCGGAAATGCTGCGCTGCATCGAGTGCCTGCGCACCGGGGTCTGGCCGGCGCGGCTGGAGGACGTGGAGGAAATCGACGTCGTCCAGGAGCAGCTGGCGCACAGCGAATTCATCGACGAGGAGTCGCGCCGCACGGCCATGCAGGGCGCCCACGCCATCGACGAGGCAGCCCGACACCGCAGCGTCGTGGAGCACAAGAACCCATGAGCGACCCCGCGCTGGGCCTCACCATGCTCGGGCTCATCGTGGTCGCGATCATGATGGGCTTTCCCACGGCCTTCACGCTCATGGGGCTCGGAATGATTTTCGGCTACATCGCTTTCTGGGCGCCGGGGCAGCCATGGTACGAGAACCACGTTTTCGACCTGATCGTTCAACGTACGTACGGCGTGATGACCAATGACACCCTCCTCTCCGTGCCGCTGTTCGTGTTCATGGGGTACATCATGGAGCGCGCCGCGCTCGTCGACCGCATGTTTCACAGCGTTCAGCTCGCCTTCCGCCGTGTGCCCGCCTCCCTCGCGGTCACCACCCTGTTGGTCTGCGCCTTCTGGGGCATCGCATCGGGAATCGTGGGAGCGGTCGTGGTGCTCATGGGAGTCATCGCGATGCGCCCGATGCTGAACGCGGGTTACGACGTCCGGCTCGCCGCCGGCGCGATCACGGCGGGTGGCACGTTGGGGATCCTCATCCCGCCGTCGGTGATGCTGATTGTATACGCCGCGGTGGCCGGGCAATCGATCGTCAAGCTTTACGCCGCTGCGATGCTGCCCGGGTTCTTTCTTACTTTCCTCTATCTCCTTTATATCCTGGGCTGGGCCATGCTTAACCCCAAGATCGCGCCTCGCCTTCCGCCCGACCAGTATCGGGTCGCAGTTCCGCCGTGGCTCAGGCAGCTCGAGGCCGGACGGGCCGGGGTTCCGGGCGGCCTCTTGGCTGCGGTTTTTAAGCCGGGATTTCTGCGCGGTGCGACCACGGCCGACGGGCGCCGGATCGGATACGGCCTGCTCTTGAAGAACGTGATCGTGCTTCTGGTTCCGCTCGCCCTGACC
This sequence comes from Candidatus Zixiibacteriota bacterium, assembly GCA_035574315.1. NCBI lineage: Bacteria > Pseudomonadati > Candidatus Zixiibacteriota > Candidatus Zixiibacteriota bacterium. The sequence continues at coordinate 174,303 of DATLYW010000012.1, read as the reverse complement.
GTGGCGCTCTTCGCCACCGCCTGGTGGTACGTCGTGATCTACAACGCGCCTGAAACGGCCGCGGTGTCGTCACCGGTTGCGGCGGGCGAGCCGGCCGCGCCGGAGCCCGCTTCCCCGGTGCCGGACAAGCCCGAGGAACTCGGGCTGGGCGAAGCGCCCATCGAGCAGGCGGCGCCGCCGTCCGACCAGCCCCCGGAGCAGATGGAGTCGGCCGGTGCAGCGGTCTCGCCGCAGCCGGGAAACAGAGTTCCTGCCCATTTCTATTCGTGGTTCTGGGGGCTCGCGGCGCTCTCGGGCCTGATTCTGCTGGTTTATTACCGGCAGCTGGACGGCGAGCAGTTCGAGATTCTCAAGGAGCTTTGCGTGTCGGTTATTCCCCTCGGCGTGCTCACCGTCGTGGTGCTGGCCGTGATCCTGTTCGGGATCACCACGGCCACCGAGTCGGCGGCGATCGGCGCTCTGGGCGCGCTCTATCTGGCGATCCTGGCCCGTTACCCGCGGGAGGTCGGGTGGTGGAGCCTGGCGGGAGCCTTTGCCGGTTTGCTTCTCGGATGGACAAACGCCCAGCCGGTCGAGCTGCTCGTGTCAAGCTCACTCGGCGCGACCTTTGCCGGGTCGCTCGGGCCGGGCTTGCGTCACCTCAGGGACTCGCCCGAACTCAGGCGCAACCTGAAAGAATCGGTTTTTCTCACCGCCAAGACCACGGCCATGGTTTGCTGGCTTTTCGTTGGCTCGGCGCTCTTTTCCGCGGTCTTCGCGCTCCACGGGGGGCAATCTTTGATCGAACGCTGGGTGCTCGGCATGAATCTCTCGCCGCTCGGCTTCCAGTTCATCGCTCAGCTGATTATTTTTCTGCTCGGGTGGCCGCTGGAGTGGACTGAGATCATCGTCATCTTCTGTCCTATCTTCATTCCGCTCTTGAGTCACTTTCAAATCGACCCGGTGCTGTTCGGGACGATGGTGGCGGTGAATCTGCAGGCCGCATTCCTGTCGCCGCCGGTGGCGATGTCGGCGTTCTACCTCAAGGGGGTTTCTCCGCCCCATGTCACACTGCAGCAGATCTTCGCGGGAATGATGCCCTACATGCTGATCGTCATTCTCTGCCTGGTGTTCATGTATCTCTGGCCGGGGATGACGCTGTGGCTGCCGGAGTTTCTCTACGGGAAGTGACCGCGCCGGCATCGCCGGCCGAGCACGAGCGGCGGATGAAACCGACAGATCCGTCCCGGCTTTCGGCGTCCGCGGCCGCCGCCTGGATCCGCGCGGGCAGGATCAGCTCGGAAGAGCTGGTCAGGGCCTGCCTGGACCGGATCGCGGAAGCCGACGCCGCGATCGAAGCGTGGGCCTTTCTCGACCCCGAGCACGCGCTCGAACAGGCGCGCGCGGCGGATCGCTGGCGCGCGGCCGGGCGTGCGACCGGGCCGCTCCACGGGGTTCCGGTCGGCGTCAAGGACATCTTCGATACCGCCGACATGCCGACCGAGAACGGCTCGGTGCTTTGCGCGGGGCGCACGCCGGCCTCCGACGCCGCGGCGGTCGCCAGGCTGCGCGCGGCCGGCGCAATCGTCATGGGCAAGACCGTGACGACCGAGTTCGCCTTTCTCGCCCCGGGGAAGACGCGCAATCCGCACAACGCCGAGCACACGCCGGGTGGATCGTCGAGCGGCTCGGCCGCTGCGGTCGCGGCCGGAATGGTCCCGGCCGCAATCGGCAGCCAGACCAACGGCTCGACGATCCGACCGGCGGCCTTTTGCGGCGTGCTCGGCTTCAAGCCGACCTACGGCCTGATCCCGCGCCGCGGAGCCTTCATGCTGTCGCGCACGCTGGACCACGTGGGGCTTTTCGCGCGCGCGCTCGAGGACCTCGCGCTCCTCCTCGAAGCGCTCGCCGGGCCCGACGAGGGCGACCCGGACACGCTGCCCTACGCGCGCCTGCCCTACGCGCGCCTGGCGGCCGAAGAGCCTCCTTTGCCGCCGATGTTCGCCTTCGTCAAGACCCCGTACTGGGAGCGGGCCGACGCCGAGACCAGGAAAGGCTTCGGCGAGCTGGTGGAGGAGCTGGGGGCTCAGGTCGAAGAGGTCGAGCTGGTTCCGTCGGCGCTCGAAGCGTGGCAATGGCACCAGACGATCATGGCGGCGGAAATGGCCGCGAGTCTCGAGCGCGAATGGAACACCGGGCGGGAGCGTCTTTCTCGGGTTCTGCGCGCGCAGATCGAGCAGGGCCGGCGGGTGCTTGCGGTCGACTACCAGCGCGCGCTCGCCCGGGTGCCGCCCCTCTACGAGAGCCTCCGCGAGCTCTTCGAGCAGCGCTACGACGCGATCCTGACTCCGGCCGCGCCCGGACCGGCGCCCAAGGGGCTCGACAGCACCGGCGATCCTTCGTTTTGCACGCTCTGGACGCTGTGCGGCATGCCGGCGCTGAGCCTCCCCCTGATGCAGAGCGCGAGCGGTCTCCCCATTGGCGTGCAGCTGGTGGGCCCGCGGCTGGGCGACGCGCGCTTGCTGCGTACGGCGCGCTGGCTGTCGGCCCGTATTGCGGCGCGGCCCGGATGATCGGGCACCGGGAGCCTCGAGGCCGTCACCAGTCCACCAGCCCGACCAGGCCGACGCTGATCCAGGGGACGTAGGTGACCAGGAGCGTGACCAGGGCGAGCACCGCCGTGAACGGCCAGCCGGCCTTGAAGACCTCCCAGAAAGGCAGGCGCGCGATCGCCGCCGTCGTGAACAGGACCGTGGCCACAGGCGGCGTCTGCCGGCCCACGCCCAGGTTGATCGTCACGATGATCCCGAAGTGAATCGGATCGACGCCGATCTGGCGGACCAGCGGCATCACGATCGGGACGACCAGGATGATCGCCGCCGCGGAATGGAGAAACATTCCCGCGACGAAGAAGAACGCGTTGAGGAACAACAGGATCAAGGTGCGGTTCGAGGTCGTCTCGAGGATCGCGCGGGCGAATTTCTGCGGGATCTGCTCGCTGGTCAGGAACCAGCCGAGCACGGCGGAGGAGGCGACGATCAGCATCACGACGGCGGTCTGTGCGGCCGACTCCTTCAGCACGCGCGCCAGCTCCCGGGGCGGCAGCTCGCGGTAGATCAACGTGCCGATCAGAAAGGCGGCGAGCACCGCGAGCGCGGCGACTTCGGTCGCCGTCGCCACGCCGAGCAGGATGCCGCCCCAGATGACGATCGGAATGAACAACGCCCAGAAGGCGCGGAACAGCGAGCGGCCGGCCGCGGCAAGCGTGAAGCGCTGCTCGGTGGGAAAGTTGTACTTGCGGGCGTAATAGTAGCTGAGCGCCATCATGCTCGCGCCCGCGATCGCGCCGGGAAGGAAGCCCGCGAGGAAGAGCTTGGCGACGGAGACCTCCGCCATCCAGGCGTAAATGATCATCGGAATCGAAGGCGGAATGAGAATGGCGGCGGAAGCGGCGTTGGAGACGATGGCCGCGCTCAGCGCCCGCGGGTAGCCCCGCTTTTCCATCGCCGGGATGACCACGTTGCCGATGGCCGCCGCGTCGGCGACCGAGGAGCCCGAGATCTCGCTCTGGATCATGGTGGCCACCACCGTCACCATGGCGAGCCCCCCGCGGATGAAGCCGACCAGGCTGTTGGCGAGATTCACCAGACGGAGCGAGATGCCCGAGGTTTCCATCAGGCCGCCGGCAAGGATGAAAAGCGGAATGGCGAGCAACGGGAAGCTCGACGCGCCTGAAAACAGGTTCAGGGGGACCACGCTGAGGGGAGCGGTGCCGTTCCAGAGCAGGAAGAAGACGACCGTGAGGGAAAGCGCGAAGGCGATCGGGACATTGATCGCCGTGAGCAGGACGATTACTCCGAGGATGAGCCACTCCACTCCAGTTCCGGTCCTTTCTCGCCGCCCCCGCCGCGGAGCAGCCGGGCCAGCCGCTCCAGGCTGATCAGGAGCATCAGGGCGCCGGTGAGGGGAAGCACGCTGTAGACCCATCCCATCTTAACCCAGGGAAGCGACACGGCGGTCTCGTCCCCCATTTTTCGGGTCAGGATCCAGCCGTGATACAGAAGCACCGCCTGGAAAACCAGGATGAAAAGCTCGGCCAGCACCTCGGCGGCGGCGCGCGCGCCGCCGGGAAGGCGCGCCACCAGGATGTCGAAGCCGATGTGGCGGCGGCGGTAGGAGGCGTTCACGGCGCCGAAAAACGTGAGCCAGACGAGGAGATAGGACGCGAACTCGTCGTACCAGACGAGGGAGGCCTCGAGCACGTAGCGGCAAAAAACCCCGAGCGACACCAGGCCTACCAGGAGCAACAGCAGCAAGACCGCCCACCACTCCAGCAGCGCCGCCGCGGCGCCGAAGATTTTGCCCATCGTCGTTCTAGGTTCCGGGCCCGGGCGGGGCGGTCATCGCAGCGACTGGACGAGCTTGACGAGATCCCGGCCGCCGGGCACTTCCCTGCCGAACTCTTCGTAGATCGCGGCCGAGGCCTTGATGAAAGCCTCCTTGTCGACCTCGTTCGCCTTCATGGGGGGCGCGACCCTGCCCATGAGCTCTCTGTCGAGCCGCTCACCTTCGGCGCGGGCGAAATCCCCGATCTCGGCGGCGACGCGGGACAGCGTCGCCTGGACGTCCGCGGGCAGCTTTTTCCATGACTCTTCGCCGATCACGAGGTAGGCGGGCGTATAGACATGGCCGCTCAGCGAAAGGAACTTCTGAACCTCGTGAAACTTGGCGGAGGCGATCTGCGGAAAGGGATTTTCCTGGCCGTCCATCACGCCGGATTGCAGCGCCGAGTAGACCTCCGCGAGAGGCATGGGTGAGGGGTTGGCGCCGTAGGTCTTGAACATCTTCACGCGCCAGACGCCGCCGGGAACTCTCAGCTTGATTCCCTTGAGGTCCTCAGGCCGGACGATCGGCCGGACGTTGTTCGTGATGTGGCGAAAGCCGTTTTCCCACACGCCGAGCACCCTGATCCCTTTGGCGGGAAGGCCGTCGAACAGGGTTCTGCGCGCCTCAGGGTTTTCGGCGACCTTCTTCATGTGCGCCCGGCTGACGATGATGTAGGGCATCTCGAAGACGCCGAACTTCTGCTCGACCGTGCTCATTACGGTCGAGGGCAGGAACATCTCCGGGGCGCCGAGCTTGACGCCGCGCATCATTTGCTCGTCGCTGCCGAGCTGGCTCGAATGGAACACCTTGATCTCGAGCTTGCCCTTCAGCGCCGCGTTGACGCGCCTGGCGTACTCGTCCGTGGTCAGCGCGAACAGAGAGCCCGGAAACCCGACGTGGCCGAGCCTGAGGGTCGTGCTCTGCGCCCGCGATCCCTGCGCCGCCAGCAGCCAGCCCAAGGCCACAAGACCGAAAAGCGCTCGCTTCATCGCCTTCTCCTTTCCTCGCTTGTTCGCCGCGGAGCGGACCGCCTCAGGGATTCCTCGTGCGCGCCGATTCGAGGATCGCTTCGGCGCGGCTGGGATTGAAGACGCCGCAGCTGCAGAACCGCGCCATCACCCGCGCCGCCTCCGCGGCGCCGCGGCGGTTTTCCTTCACCCAGTCGATCATTTTCCTGGCCAGCGCGGCGCTGATCATGCCGTGACCGCACATCGTCGTGAGCTCGAGCACGAGCGAGTCGGGAAGCTTGTCCACGCGGCCGCAGAAGCCGAGGGAATATTCGACGCTGTGGCGCGTCATCCCCGCTTCGCGGCAGCAGCGGTTCGCCTCGTCCATCGGGGCGCTGATGTTGACCGAGATCCCGAGATCGGCGTCGCGCAGCTCGGCGACGAACGCCCTCATGTTCTCGTAGCGGTCGAAGACGGCCGCCACGGTGGTGTGTCCCTCGATGCCGGCGATGACCGCCTCCGCGTCGGCTCCCGTGTCGCGGCGCCAGTGGCTGGTCGGATCGAGGGCCCGTTGGGGCCGAAACGCGCCGCCCCGCGTGGCATCTCCGATGTTGACCGGGCGGTGTTTGAGCGCGAGCCGCAGGAACGCGCGGTATTTGGCTACGAGATCGTCGTCGTTCACCCCCCGAGTCGCCATCGCAAAGACGACGAAATCGTCCCGCACGGGCTCCGGGTCACGCGGCCGCTCGGTCGCGTAATGCTCGCTGTAACGGTGGAGCGTGTTGGTCATCGGAACCTCGGCCGGAAGCCCGGCGCAAAACACCCCGAGCGGCCGGGACCGCACCGCGGAGCGTCGCGCGCTACAAGCGCGATCCGGTCAGCCGGCATCGTGAACCGCCGCGGCCCGCCCCAGGCCGAGGTTCGTTTTTCCCCGGTAGGTCGGATATCCCTCGCGCTCGAGCATTTCCCGCAGCGGTTCTTCGCCCCCGGCGCCGCAACGGGTGGAAACGCCAATGCTGATCACGGTGTTGACCTCGGGTGAAATCCGCCGGATACGCCGCAACACCATGGGCACCTCTTCCAGACGGGTTTTGATCTCCACGATCGCCGAAAGCACTTTCTCGTCGAGGATCTCCGGGTCGAGAAGACCGCGCTTCCGATCGCTCATGAGCGAAGTCACGGGATTGTCGGGTTCGAACTCGATGCCCAGCTCGGCCAGGGCCCGGGTGACCCGCTCGATGTCCCGGAAGCGGGCGCCGACTCCCGGCCGCCCGAACTCGATCACGAAGCCGGCCTCGCCCTCTCCCACCCGGCGGGTGACGTCGTTGGTTTTGACCTCGGCGGTGCCGCGTCCGTGGATGCCGGTCGATTCGTGCGGCACCTGGGGGTCGGAGAAAGCCCGGCGCACGAGCCGCGGCCATTGGAGGTCGTCGGGCGCGAACGCATCGGTCGGACAGATATCGGGCTCGGGGTCGAAGCGGAACCGCAACAGGTGCGCCGCCTTGCGAATCGCCCGCACGAAGCGCGGGTTCAGGTGCTCCCTGGACATGCCGCGATAGCAGGCGAAGCACTCCACGCATTCGTCCGCGTTCACGCGCGCGCGGTTGAGCGCGGGATCGATGTAAATCGCTCCCATCGGGCACACGGCCAGGCAGTTGCCGCAGGCCACGCATTTCTCCGGGTCGATCCTCATCGGCCGGACCCCGTTCCGCTTGCCGTGCGCAAAAGATAGGTTTCGGCCGCGGCCAGCCCCGCTCCGAGAGGCACGGGGACGCCGAAGCTCGTCAGGGTCATCTCGATCCCCGCCAGGGCGCCGAGCAGCTCGAGCTCGTTGAGGCTGCCGAGGTGTCCGATCCGAAAGATCTTGCCCTTGACGTTTCCCAACCCCGGCCCCAGTGGCAGCTCGAGCGTTCGCCGCGCGTGCGCCAGGTAGGCGTCGGCGTCGAGCCCTTCGGGCATGCAAACCGCCGTCAACGTGTTCGAAGCCTGCTCGGGCTTGCGCGCAAGCAGGCTCAGCCCCATCGATTGCACCGCGCGTCGGCACGCCTCGGCCAGCCGCGCGTGGCGGGCGAAGACGTTGGCAAGTCCCTCCTCCTCGAGCATCGCCAGGCTTTCCTTGAGGCCGAAGATCAGCGCCGTCGCGGGCGTGAACGGAAACTCGCCGCGCGCGTTGCGCTCGAGCACCGGGGCCCAGTCCCAGAAGTAACGCGAGCATCTCGCTGAACGATTGGCTTCGAGGGCTTTCGCGCTGACCGCCAGGATCGCCATTCCGGGCGGCAGCATGAGCCCCTTCTGCGCTCCCGTGAGGGCGACGTCGACGCGCCACTCGTCGAAGCGAAAATCGATCGACGCCAGCGAGCTCACGACATCGACCAGGAGCAGCGCCGGATGGCCGCAGCGGTCCATGGCCCGGCGGATGGCGGCGATGTCGTTGACCACGCCGGTGGAGGTCTCGTTGTGCAGGACCAGGACGGCCTTGATGTCGCGCCGCGCGTCCGATTCGAGCCGCGCATGCACGGTCTCAGCGGGAATCGCGGCGCCGTAGGGCACCTCGATCTCCTCCACCTCGATGCCGTGGGCCCTGGCGGTGTCGCAGAACCGCTCGCTGAAGTGGCCGTTGACGCAGCCGAGGACACGGTCTCCGGGAGAGAGGGTGTTGACCACGCATGATTCCCAGGCGCCGGTGCCGGAGCCGGGGCAGAGAATGATTTCGGCCGACGAGGTCTGAAAAATTCTCTTCAGCCCGTCCAGGACCTCGCGGAGCAGGCAGGCGAACTCCGGTCCCCGGTGATCGATCAGGGATTGGGACATGGCCCGCGAGATTCTCTCGGGAATCAGCGCCGGGCCGGGAATCAGCAGGAACGGCCGTCCGGGCATTGGCTTGGGCGCACGCTATCGAATCTCCACCGAGGCTGTCAAGCTGAAAAGCCGGACGGGCGGGCTCGGCGGGAGGTCGCGCCGGCTCGCCGCGTCAGGAAACGGCCGGAGCGACGTGGCTCCAGGCGTGATAGGAGCTGCGCACGAGCGGACCGGATTCCACGTGACGAAAGCCGAGCCGCCCGGCGTCGGCCTTCAACTCTTCGAATTCGCTCGGCGCAAGGTAGCGCTCGACCTTGAGCTGCTTGGGAGAGGGCTGGAGGTACTGGCCGAGGGTGACGATGTCGACCCCGTGCGCGCGGAGATCCGCGAGCGTCTGCAGGACCTCGTCCCGGACCTCGCCGACGCCGAGCATGAGGCCGCTCTTGGTCAGAACGTCGGCGCGCATCTCCTTCGCTCGCGCGAGGAGGCCGAGCGAGCGCTCGTAGCTGTGGCCGGGTCGCACCCTGCCGTAGAGGCGCGGGACGGTTTCGATGTTGTGGTTCAGCACGTGCACGCCCGCGTCGAGCACGGTCCTGAGCGAGCGCAGGTCGCCCTTGAAGTCGGGGATCAGGACCTCGACGCGAACCCCCGGGTTGAGGGCCTTGATCCAGAAGACCGTCTCCGCGAAATGCCTGGCGCCGCCGTCGGGAAGGTCGTCGCGATCGACCGAGGTGACCACGACGTGCTCGAGCCCCAATTCTCTGACCACGCGCGCCACGTTGCGCGGTTCTTCGGGATCGAGCGCCGAGGGCACCCCCTTGCCGATCGCGCAGAAGCGGCAGCCGCGCGTGCAGGTATCGCCGAGAATCAGGAAAGTCGCGGTATTGTGGCCCCAGCACTCCCCGATATTGGGGCAGCGGGCTTCCTCGCAAACGGTGTGGAGATTCTTCGCCCGCAGCGTGCGTTTGAGCCGGAGATAGTTGGGATTTCCCGGCGGTCTGACCTTGATCCAGTCCGGATGCCTTCGGCCCATGGCGTTTGCTTCCCTCGTTCACGCGCTGCGCGCGGCGGCGTTCGGCGACGGTTCCGCGATAAAGCGATCGTCCGGGGCTGCGCGGGTCTCGCCGTAGCCGAAGCGGCGCGCGAAGCAGCCTAGAAATCGGCTCTTGACCTCTTCGCCTCGCGGCGCCGTTCCGAGCTCCCGCGCCATCGAGGTGACCCCGGCCCACCGAAGCCCGCACGGGACGATCGCGCCGAAGTACGCGAGGTCGGGATCGACGTTGAGGGCGAGGCCGTGAAGGGTCACCCCGCGGCGGACGGCGACCCCGATCGCCGCGATCTTGCGGTCGCCGATCCAGACGCCCGTATAGGGAGGGCGGCGGCTGGCCTCGATGCCGTACTCCGCGAGGAGATCGATCGCCGCCAGCTCGAGATTCTTGAGATAGCGATGCACCTCCTTGCGGAGCCGGGAGCGCAGGTCGATCACCGGGTAGACGACCAGTTGCCCGGGCCCGTGATAGGTAACATCGCCCCCCCGGCTGGCGCGGTGGACCGGTATCGCGCCCGGCGTGAGCACGTTTTCCCGCCTGCCGCCGCGGCCGAGCGTGTAGACATGGAAATGCTCGACGAACAGCAGCGTGTCGGGACAGAGATTCCGGCGCCTCAGATCGGCGAGCCTTTCCTGGAGCGCCTGGGCTTCCAGATACTCCACCCGCCCGAGATCCCGGTAATACAACGTCGCCATCGGTCCACTCTTAGCGTCCGCGTCCGGCGCTTGCAACCCTCGCTGTCGTGCATTTGACAGCCAGGAGCGGGAGCCGTTACATAAGCGACATTCTGTTCGACGCAAAGGGCGGCACTATGGCGCAGTCGACGTTCAACCCGCCGTGGTTCGTGCGCAAGGACCTGGACGGGTTTTTCGGCTTGATGATCGACAATCTGATCCAGCTGGTCCTGATCGTGACGTTCTGCCGGGAGCTGATCCACTTGCCCGACGGCTACATCTTCGGCCGGATCCTTCCGGGCGCGGCGGTTTCCATCCTGGTCGGAAATCTGTTCTATGCGTGGCAGGCCCGTCAGCTCGCCCGCCGTACGGGCCGGGAAGACGTCACGGCGCTGCCCTACGGCATCAACACGGTGAGCCTCTTTGCATTCGTCTTCTTCATCATGCTCCCCGTCTATCAGGAGACGGGGGACCCGGTGAAGGCCTGGCGGGTGGGGCTGGTGGCCTGCTTCTTCAACGGCGTCATCGAGATCGCCGGTGCGTTCGTCGCCGAGAGCGTGCGCCGCGTGACGCCGCGCGCCGCCCTGCTCTCGGCGCTGGCCGGGATCGCCATCACGTTCATCTCGATGGATTTCACGTTCAGGATTTTCGCGCAACCGCTGGTCGCGTTGCTTCCCATGGCGCTGATCTTCGTGGCCTACTTCTCGCGCCAGAGGCTGCCGCTCGGCCTTCCCGGGGGCATGGCGGCGGTGGCGGTGGGCACCGGGCTCGGCTGGCTCCTGGGCACCGCGCGCAGCGCCACGGCGCCGCTCCGCTTCGGGCTGTCGCTTCCCGAGTTCACCGGCGGGCCTTTGTGGGAAGCGCTGCGCGATCCGGGATTCCTCAACTATCTCTCGGTCATCCTGCCGATGGGAATTTTCAACGTCGTCGGCTCTCTGCAGAACATAGAAAGCGCCGAGGCCGCCGGCGACTCCTACTCCACGTTTCCCTCGCTCCTCGTCAACGGGATCGGCTCGGTGGCGGCGGCGCTGTTCGGGAGCGTCTTCTCGACCACGATCTACATCGGCCACCCGGGCTGGAAGAAGCTCGGAGCCCGCTCCGGCTACTCCAGTCTCAACGGCTTGTTCATCGCGTCCCTCTGCCTTACCGGAACCATTCAGGCGGCGCTGGCCTTGATTCCGCTGGAGGCGGGAATCGGCATCCTGCTCTACATCGGCATCATCATCGTGGCCCAGTCCTTTCAGGAGATACCGCGCGAGCACGCGCCCGCGGTGGCTCTCGGAATCGTGCCGGCGCTCGCCGCCTGGGGGCTTCTCATGGTGGAGACCGGGCTGAGAGCGGCGGGAAAATCGCTTTACACGGTCGGGCTCGCGCCCTTCGGCCAGAGCCCGGCGATGCACGGTATGGTCTCTCTGCAGCAGGGGTTCATCTTCACGTCGATGATCGTCGCCGCCATCGGCGTGGCGTTGATCGAGCGGCGCTTCAAGACGGCCGGCGCGTGGTCTCTGGCGGCGGCCGCGTTCTCGGCGCTGGGCATCATCCATGCCTACGAGTTGACGCCCGGGGGCGTGGTGAACCGGTTCGGGCTGCTGGCGGCACCGGAGTTCGCCGGCGGCTACGCCATGCTGGCCGCGTTGTTCTTCGCGGTCGAGCTGCTGCGCGGCGAGGACTGACTAGCCCTCCAGGGGCTGCGCCGGAGTCCCCGGCGCACACGGGACGCCGTTCATCTCGGTGATCGACCACCGACGGGCCGGCGAGAGGTTCAGGCGGGTGAGGCTGCAGGGCTCGAGGCGAAAGGTCCGGTAGCGGTTGAGATCGGTGCCGGTGATGCGGCAGACGATGCCGAGAATGGGGAAATGATGGCTCACCACGACCAGGGTCTCCTCGTCGCGGTGGCGCAGAACGATGCGGTTCAAGCCGTTCCACGCGCGCTCCGCCACCTCGACCAGCTTTTCGCCGCCCGGGACGCGGATTTCCGCCGGTTCGGTTCGCCAGCGCTCGAGGAACTCCGAGTAGCGGATCTTGACGTCGTCGAAGGTGAGCCCTTCAAGCTGCCCGTGGTCGAGCTCGTGGAGATCCTCTTCAACGGCGACCCCAAGACCGTGAGGCCGGCTGACGAGCTCGGCGGTCTGGCGCGCCCGCTTGAGGCGGCTGGAGTAGACGGCATGGATTCTTTCCCCGGCCAGAAGCTCCGCGACCGCCCGGGCCTGGCCGATGCCGGTGGCGTTGAGCTCGAGGTCGGAGCTGCCCTGGCAGCGCCCCTCGAGATTCCAGTCCGTGGCGGCGTGGCGCAACAGCACGATCTGCACGATGATCTCTGCGTTTGTGGGCGCCGGATCAGAGCTCCTCGAGGGAGCCGATGCGGAGCTCGATCTTGGCCTTCGCCTTGAGGCCGTCCTTGAGCTTTTCCAGCAGGCGCTGGCGGCTTTCCGCCAGCACCTGCTTCATGAAAGTCTCCTTCTCCTTTTCGAACTCCGCCATGTCGGCGTCACGCCGGTCCTTGAGCGCGAGCAGGAAGGCGGCGTCCTTTTGCACGAAGACCCTTTCCGCCACGGGCTTTTGCGCTGAGATACCGAGGCTTCCGCCGCGCAGTTCCTGGAGATCGCCGATCTTGGGGATCTGCGTCGCGCCGCGCGGAAACCATCCGGTCTCTTCGACCTTAAGGCCGTGTTCCGCGGCGACCTTCTCGAGGTCCTGGCTCTTCTTGAGCTGGTCGAGCAGGGTGTTGGCCTGCTGCAGCATCAACTCGCGGGCCTTCGATTCCGTGAGCCCCTTTTCGATTTTCGATCGCACGGTTTCCAGAGGCGGCAGCGACGGCTCTTTACGATCCTTCACCCTGAGGATGTAGAAGGCGTTGGGCCCCTCGATCACCGGACTGATCTCCTTCGGTCCCAGGGAAAGAGCGTTCTTGTAGAAGTCCGGCGCCGGCCCGATTTCCGGCAGGATCTCGCCGGCGGCGAAATGCCTCGTGGTGCTCAGCGTCGCGCCGCTTTCCTTCGCCAGCCTGGCGAAGTCCGCGCCCGAAAGCGCCCTGGCGCGATCCCGGTCCGCCGCGTTCCCCGCCTCGCGCCTGCTCTTGTCGATCAGCAGCGCGCGCCGGATCTCCGGCATGGCTTCCTGCAGCGTCTGTGTTTTTTCCGGTTTGATCTCCTCGACCTTGAAGACGCTGAAGCCGGCGGGGCTTTCCACCGGCCCCCCGATCTCCCCCTTGGCGAGGGCGAAGATGGGCTTGTCGAGCTCCGGCGGCAACTGCCCCTGCGCGAGCCAACCGAGGTCGCCGCCTCGAGCGGCGGTGGGATCGTCGGATTGTCTGCGGGCGAGCTGGGCGAAATCTTTCCCCGCCCGCGCTTCCGCGACGATCCGGCTGGCGCGGCGCCGGGCTTCCTCCTTCTGCCCGGCATCGGGACCGGCCGGCCGGACCAGGATATAGCGCACCTTGGCCTGCTTCGGCGAATGGAAGCGGTCATCGCGATGCGCTTGATAGAACTCCTCGATCTCCTTTTCGCTGATCGTCGCGGCCGCGGTGAACCTTTCGAACGGATAGGCGAGATACTCCACCTGAACCCGCAGGGGATCCTTCAGGGACTCCTGGTTGCGCTCGTAAAACTTCTTGATCTCTTCCTCGGTGACCTTCGCCGAGGCGATGAAGTCTCCCGCGGAGACGCGGACGAAGCGGAGATTGAGCATCTCGCGCTCGAATCGATAGCGCTCCCGCGCTTCGGCTTCCGACAGGCGGACCGAGTCGAGCACGATGGCGTAAAGACGCTGCACGGTCAGGTTTTCCCGCTGCTCTTCCTCGAACTGCGCTGGCGTGAGGCGGTTGGCGCGCAGCACCTGGAGGTAGCGTTCCTTGTTGAAGCGCCGGTTGACGTCGTGGAACTCCGGGATGCGCGCAAGAAAATTCGCCAGCTCGTCGTCGGTCACCGCGAGCCCGAGGCGGCGCGCTTCCTGCAGCAGCAGCCGCCGTTCGATCAGCTCCTCGAGCACCGCGCCTTTGAGATTCATGGCCTTGACGAGCTCGGGTGTGAGCGTGACCTTGAAGATCTCGCGGTAGCGCTCCATGGCCCGCTGCAAGGAAAGAGCGAATTCCCGGCGCGTGATCGGCTCGCCGTTCACCTCGGCGACGTCGGGCGACGACGGGTCGCGGAGCTTCGTCCCCCCGTAGAAGAGCGCAAAGACAAGGATGATGATCCCGAGAAAGAAGGTGATGATCCAGGAACGCTTGCGTTTTCGTAAAAGGTCGAGCATGGATGTCGTCCCCGTGCGGCCGCGTGCCGCGCGTAAACGATCCCATCATAGGGAATGGGCCTTCGCAATGCAAACGATCCCCGCGCCGCGATTTGGCTTTTTCCTCTGGTTTTTCCGTAGCTTGCTTGGATGACCCAAATCTGTTATTTTCACCGTGCCGTTTTCCTCTTGCCAACGGTGATAAAGGAGCGTTTGCGATGCTGGATGCCCTTTTTGGGGTCTTTTCCAACGATCTTGCGATCGACCTCGGGACCGCCAATACCCTGATCTACGTCAAGAACCAGGGCATTGTCTGCAACGAGCCTTCGGTGGTTGCGGTGCAGCAGCGCAACGAGCGGGGCGGCAAAAAGGTTCTGGCGGTCGGCGCCGAAGCCAAGCGGATGCTGGGCCGAACGCCGGGAAGCATCGTCGCGATCCGGCCGCTGAAAGACGGCGTGATCGCCGATTTCGAGATCACGGAGGCGATGCTGCGCTACTTCATTCAAAAGGTGCACAATCGACGCACGCTCGTGCGGCCGCGTATCATCGTCGGGGTGCCGTTCGGGATCACGGAGGTCGAAAAACGCGCGGTCCGGGAATCGGCGGAATCGGCCGGGGCGCGCGAGGTCTACCTTATCGAAGAGCCGATGGCGGCGGCGATCGGTGCGGGCCTGCCGATCACCGAGCCGACCGGGAACATGATCGTCGACATCGGCGGCGGCACGACGGAGGTGGCGGTCATCTCGCTCTCCGGAATCGTCTTTTCCCGTTCCGTGCGCGTCGGCGGCGACAAGATGGACGAGGCGATCGCCCAGTTCATCAAGCGGAAGTACAATTTGCTGGTCGGCGAGCGCACGGCCGAGTTGATCAAGATCACGATCGGCTCCGCTTATCCCGGCGACGAGATCCAGACGATGGAGATCAAGGGTCGGGACCTGGTCGCGGGCGTGCCGAAGACCGTCGTGATCACGGACGAGGAAATCCGCGACTCGCTGCTCGAACCGATCAATCAGATCGTGGAAGCGGTGCGGCTGTCGCTCGAGCGCACGCCGCCGGAGCTGGCGTCCGACATCGTGGATCGCGGCATCGTCCTGGCGGGCGGCGGAGCGTTGCTCCGCAACCTGGATATCCTGATCCGCGAGGAGACCGGCCTGCCCGTCATGATGGCCGATGATCCGCTGACCGCCGTGGTGATGGGCGCGGGGAAGGCGCTGGACGAAATCTCGCTTCTCAGGGAGGTGGCGGTCCATTAGAGCTTCGGGAGCGTCCCCTCGAGGCGATCGAGCGTTTCATGCTCGCGTTACTGCGCAAGTACCAGATTCCCGTCGCGTCATGTGCCTGTCTGCTCCTGTCCCTCTACATCCTGACGGCGGCTTCTCGCGGGCAGCTGAAGAGCGATCCGGTCGGCCCGTTGCTGCTGTGGTTGATGCGGCCGCTGCAGGTCGCCGCTCAAGCCGCGAGCGGCTGGGTCAAGGGACTCCATGAGGCCTATTGGACCACGGCGGGCCTGCGCGCCGAGAACGAGCGGCTGAAGAAGCGCATCGCCCAGCTCGAGATCGAGAGAAACCGTCTCCTCGAAGCCGAGGCGACGAATCAGCGCCTGCGGCAGCTGCTCGAGTTCAAGGCGAGCCTGCCCGCCAGCGGCGTCGTCGCCTCGATCATCGCCAACAGCGCGAGCAGCTGGTTTCAGAGCTGCCTGATCAACCGCGGCAGCGCCGACGGGGTGCGCAAGGGAATGGCGGTGGTTACGCCGCTCGGCGTGGTCGGCCGCGTCGTGGACGTGTCGCGCCGCACCGCCAAGGTTCTGCTGCTGACCGACGCCAACAGCGGGGTGGACGTTTTCGTGCAGCGCAGCCGGGCGCGGGGCATCGTGGCGGGATCGCTCGAGAACGGGACGATCATGAAATACGTCAAGCGCAGCGAGGACGTGCAGGAAGGGGACCGGCTCGTCACCTCGGGGCTGGACGGCATCTTCCCCAAGGGACTCATGGTGGGCGTGGTGACCAAGGTGCGCAAGCAGAGTCTCGGATTGTTTCAATCGATCGAGGTCGCCCCGGCGGTGCGTCCCGAGCGAACCGAAGAGGTGATCGTGGTCGGCTCGGAGCTGCGCGAGCTGGCCGGCTAGAGCTTGCCGTCGGAGCTCGTTCGATGAAGCTCTCTTTGCTGTTCTTCACCGTCGGCCTGGTTCTGCTCCTGCTGCAGACCACCTTTCTTCATCTGCTGCCGCTCGGGCCCGTGGTCCCGGACCTCGTTCTCGTGCTGTGCGTTTACTGGGGGCTTCACCACCCGACGGTCGGCGCCGCGCTCGGCTCCTTCATTCTCGGGTATTCGGTGGACGTGGTATCGAGCCCGATTCTGGGACTCAACGCGTTCGCGATGTCGCTGGTCTTTCTGGCGGTGTACATGACCTCGCGCTCGATCTGGCTTCACAGCGCGACCGTGAGCGCCGTGGTGGTTCTGCTCGCCTCGCTGGTCAAGGGTGCCGGCCTCATGCTCGCCTGGGTGCTTTTCCTCGACGCCGAGGGCCTGTGGCTCGGCGCCCTGCGTTACCTGGTGCTGGAAGCGTTGCTCGCCGCGGTTCTGGCGCCAGCGGTTTTCGCGCTGTTGCGGCGCGGTCAGGTCTATTTCGAGGGGCTGAAGATCGCCGCGGGCTGAAGTTTGATGACGGTTCTGACCGGTCTTTCCAAGCAGGACGGGGCGCCGGAGCTGCGCCGCCGGGTCCGTCTTCTCTACCGGGTCGTTGCGGCGATCTTCCTGCTGCTGACGTTTCGGTTGGGGTTTCTGCAGATCGTCGACGGCGAACGCTACACCTTTCTCTCCGAGAACAACCGGATCCGGATCAAGCGGATTCCGGGCACTCGCGGCATGGTCTTCGACCGGCGCGGACAGCTGCTCGTGGACAGCCGGCCCTCCTTCGATTTGATCTTCGTTCCCGAGGATACGCACAGCCCGGAGGCGACGCTGCGGACGCTGGCGGGCTATCTCAAGCGGGACGAGCGGGAGCTGCTGGCGGTCTTCGAGGAGAACAAGGGCCGGGCCGCGTTCGACGACATTGTCCTCGGCCGTGACGTCGACTGGCCCACGGTGGTCGCCGTGGAAACGCACCAGCTGGAGCTGCCGGGGGTGACGCTGCGGGTGCGGCCGCGCCGCAGTTACGCGAACGGCCCCGTCGCCGCCCACGTCCTCGGTTATCTCGGCGAAATCGGTCCGAGGCAGCTCAAGGCGCTCAAGGACCGGGGATACGCCCTGGGCGACGAGATCGGCCAGTACGGGCTCGAGAAAACCTGGGAGGAGGTGTTGCGGGGGCAGAGCGGCGGGCAGCAGGTGGAGGTCGACGCGCTGGGGCGGCGCGTGCGCGTGCTCCACGAGGTGGCCGACGTTCCGGGATACACGGTCCATCTCACGCTCGACCGCGAGATGCAGGAGACGGCTTACGAGGCGCTCTCGGGAAAAGAAGGAACGATCGTCGTGCTCGACGTCCACAGCGGCGCCGTGCTGGCGATGGTCAGCAGCCCCGCTTTCGATCCAAATATTTTCGCCCGCGGGGTGAAAGCCGACGAGTGGCGGGAGCTCGTCAAGGACCGGTTGCGGCCGCTGAACAACCGGGCGATCCAGGGACAGTATCCCCCCGGCTCGACCTTCAAGGTCATCATGGCGATCGCGGCTCTGGAGGAAGGCGCGATCCAGCCGGAGGCGACGATCTTCGACCCCGGCTTTTACTCCGTGGGGAACCGGGCCTTCCGCGACTGGAAGAAAGGAGGGCACGGATCGGTGGATCTGCACAAGGCGATCGTCCAGTCCTGCGACGTGTACTTTTACCAGACCGGACAGAAGCTCGGCATCGACCGCATCGCCAAACACGCGCGCGCCTTCGGGCTCGGGGAAAAGACCGGCATCGAGCTGGACGACGAAAAGACCGGCCTGGTCCCGGACAGCGAGTGGAAGCGCAAGCGCTACCGCCAGCCCTGGTACCCCGGAGAGACCCCCTCGATCGCCATCGGGCAGGGCTACCTGACCGTCACCCCGTTGCAGCTGGCGAACATGATGGCCGCGGTGGCGAACGGCGGAACCCTTTACCGGCCTTACATCGTCCGCCGGGTGGAATCGATTGATGGCGCGACGGTTCGCGAGTACGGACCGGAAAAGATCCGCGCCATCGCGCTGAAGCCGGGAACGCTCCAGCGGGTGCGAAACGCCTTGCGCGACGTCGTGCAGGGTCCCGGCGGCACCGGCGGCGCGGCGCGCTCGAACGTCGTCGCGCTCGCCGGCAAGACCGGCACGGCTCAGGTGGTGGAGATGAAAGGGGCCTATCTCAAGAGCGAGCAGCTCGCCTATTTCAACCGCGATCACGCCTGGTTCATCGCCTACGCGCCCGCCGACGATCCGCAGATCGCGATTGCGGTCCTCGTCGAGCACGGCGGCCACGGCGGCGAGGCTGCGGCGCCGCTGGCGCGCAAGGTCGCGGAAAAGTATGTGGAAATCCAGGGGCGGCTGCAGGGGCAACAGCAGGTCCGTGCCGACGGGGAGCAACGTGCAAATTGACCGGCGGCTGATATCGCACTTCGACTGGACCCTCCTGGGTTTCACGCTGGCTCTGGTGCTCATGGGGGTCGGCACGATCTACAGCGCCAACTACAACATCGTCGAGAATCACGCCGGCGGGCTGCCCACCCGCCAGCTCGCGTGGCTCGGGGTCGGCCTGGTGGTCATGACCGCCGCGCTCGCCGTGGACTATCGCTACCTCGATCGGGTGGCCTATCCGTTCTACGGGGCGATGGTGGTCCTCCTCTTCCTCGTGCTCTTCATCGGACACAGCGGCGGCGGCTCGCAACGCTGGATCAACCTCGGCTTTTTTCGTCTGCAGCCGTCGGAGCCGGCCAAGCTGGCGGTCGTCCTGTTGATGGCCAAGTACCTGCAGAGCGACGAGCCCCCGCGGGGTTATCGGCTGCGCGACCTCTGGGCCTCTTTCGTCCTGGTGGCGCCTCTGGTCCTGTTGACGCTCGTCCAGCCCGACCTCGGCACGGCGATCATCCTGAGTCTGGTTTTCCTGAGCATGATGCTCATGGGCGGGCTTCGCTTGAAGTCGTTTCTCTGCCTGGTGGGCACGGGTCTCGCTTTTCTTCCGATCGCGTGGCACTTCCTCAAGCCATACCAGCGGCAACGCATCCTGACCTTCCTCGATCCGGACCGGGATCCGCTCGGGGCCGGATATCACGTGATTCAATCGAAGATTGCGGTCGGCTCCGGCAGGCTTTTTGGAACCGGTTATCTTCACGGAACGCAGAACCGGCTGGATTTCCTGCCGGCACAGCACACCGATTTTATCTTCGCGGTTTTTTCCGAAGAGTGGGGCTTTGTCGGCTGCTTCGTTCTGGTGGGCCTTTATTTTCTGTTCATGCTTTACAGCCTGAGGTTGGTCGGGCGGGCGAAGGATCGCTTCGGAGCTCTGCTCGCATTCGGCGTCTTGTCCATCTTCTTCTGGCACGTGGTGATCAACGTCGCCATGGTAACCGGAATGATGCCCGTGGTGGGGGTGCCGCTGCCCCTTTTCAGCTACGGCGGCTCCGCGCTCGCTTCGATGATGTTCGGGATAGGCCTGATGATCAACGTGAGCATGCGCCGCTTCACGTTCTAGGCGCCGGCCGCCGCAGCTAGCTCAGTGCCTTTTCGACCGCGTTGACGAGCCTGGATTTCGAAACGGCGCCCACGATCTGTTCCCGGACCGCTCCCCCCTTGAAAACAATCAGGTTGGGGATTCCGCGCACGCCGTAACGGGAGGCGGTGGCGGGGTGGTCGTCGACGTTCAGTTTCGCGACCTTGAGCCGCCCTTCATACTCGTTCGCGAGCTCCTCGATGACGGGCGCGATGGTTTTGCAGGGCCCGCACCACGGGGCCCAGAAATCGACCAGCACCGGCAGATCGGAGCGCAGGACCTCGGCGTCGAAGTTCACATCTCCCACCTCGGTAATCTTTCCCATGATGCAGCCTCCTGGAATCGGGTCTCGCCGTTAGATCGTGGTTAGAAAGCGGAGCAGGGTGCGGACTCCGAAGCCGGTGCCCCCTTTGGGGCAAAGCGGGGTGTCTCTCTCGGCGAAGGCCGGCCCGGCGATGTCGAGATGGGCCCACGGAATGTCCGCCACGAATTCCTGCAGGATCAGGGCGGCGATGATCGCTCCGCCGTGCGAGCCGCCGACATTCTTCATGTCGGCGACGCTGCTCTTGATGGCCTCGCGGTACTCCTTGACCAGGGGAAGCTGCCAGAGCTTCTCGCCGCTTTCGCGAGCGCAGCGGATCACCCGGTCCGCCAGCGGCTGGTGATTGCTGAAGAGACCCGCAACCTCCGACCCGAGCGCGACCATGCAAGCCCCGGTCAGCGTGGCTAGGTTGATCATGTAGTCCGGCTTCTGCCGGGCGGCGTAAGCCAGAGCGTCGGCCAGAATCAACCGCCCCTCCGCGTCGGTGTTGAGAACCTCGATGGTCTTGCCGTTGAGGTAGCGGATGACGTCGCCGGGCTTCTGGGCGTTGCCCCCGGGGAGGTTGTCGGTCGCCGGAATATAGCCCGTGACCTCCACCGGCGGCCGGAGCGCCGGAAGGCGGCTCATTGCGGCAATCACCGCTGCCCCTCCGGACATGTCGAGCTTCATGGTTTCCATCGACTTGGCCGGCTTGAGCGAAAGGCCGCCGGAGTCGAAGGTGATCCCCTTGCCGATCAGAGCGACCCGCTTGCGTGCCGGTGTCTCGGGCCGGTAGCGAACGATGATGAACTTGGGCTCTTCCTGACTGCCGCGGTTGACCGCCAACAAGCCGGCGAGACGCTCGGCCTCGATCTTCCGTTTGCCCCAGATCTCCACGGAAAGGCCGTTGCCGCGGCAGTGGCGGCGGGCCTGTTCGGCGAGGAAACGGGCCGTGGTCACCGAAGGCGGCTCGTTGACCAGGTCGCGCGCCAGGAAAACGCCCGCGGCTGCCTCTCGTGCGAAAGCGACGGCTTTTTCCAGCCCGGCGGTGCGCCGCAAGCCAGGCCTGAGAAGGGTCAGGACCTTCAGAGGCGCGGCCGGCTTCGAGTTGGAGCGGTACTTGTTGAACTGATAGGAGGCGAGCAGCGCGCCTTCGGTGACCGCGCCCGCGCCTTCCTCAAGGCCGGTCGCGGGAGGGAAAAAAAAGGCGACCTCCGAGGCGCCGACCGCGGATGCTTCCTTGCTCGCTCGCGCTCCAGCCGCGCGCCATGTGTCGGTGCCGATCTCGCGCTCGGGGCCGATGCCGAGCAGCAACAGGTGGGAGGCCGGCAGAAGTCCCGCGGTGGAATAGAGAAGGCTGCTCCCGTCCGCTCCTGAGAACCGGCTCTTCTCGATCCGCTCGCGCAGGTGACCCTTGAGCCTTCTGTCCAGGGCCCGGATCTCCGGCTGGTCGGTTTTCTTCTCCGCGACCGGGAGCACCAGGAGCTCGGTCCGCAAGCTCTCGGGGCGGCTGTCTCGGAATCGCACCTCCATCGCTCAGCTCCTCGGGCGTATCAGGTTCATGAACTCGTTGCGGGTTTCCTGCCGCGAGCGAAAGGCGCCGAGGAGCGTGCTGGTGATGATCATCGAGTTTTGCTTTTCGACCCCGCGCATTCTCATGCACAGGTGCTCGGCCTCGATGACCACGGCGACTCCCAGCGGGTCCAGCTTCTCCATGATCGTCGTCGCGATCTGGCTCGTGAGCCGCTCCTGAACCTGCAGCCGGCGGGCGTAGACGTCGACCAGCCGGGCGAGCTTGGAGATCCCCACGATCTTGTGATGCGGAATGTAGGCGACGTGCGCCTTGCCGAAGAACGGCAGCAGGTGGTGCTCGCAGAGGGAGAAGAAATCGATGTCCTTCTGGACGATCATTTCCTCGTAGTCCTCGGTGAACAGGGCGTCGTTGATCACCTTCTCCGGATCCATCTTGTAGCCCTGCGTGAGGTACGAGAGCGCCTGGGCCACGCGAGCCGGGGTTTTGATCAGGCCCTCCCGCTCAGGGTCCTCTCCCAGCGCCTTGAGGATAAACCGAATCTGCTCTTCCATGGAATCAATCAGCTCCGTTTCGCCGCCGGTCAACCCTGTTCGAAGGCTCCGAACGGACCCGAATCGTCAAACGTATCATCCCGCGAAAAACCGCTCAAGGAGCGCGGCAGCCTCACAGTCTCTTGAGCAGCCACTCCGGTGTCAGCCGCAGCGCGTAGGTGTTGAGCCAGGTCATCATGTCCGTGAGCAGCAGGAGGCCCACGAGCAGCAGGAGCGCGCCGCCTGCTCTGTGGATGACTTCGAGGTGGCGCCTGATGCTGCGCGAGAACTGAAAAAAGGAATTCACGGCCACGGCGCTCAGGAAAAACGGCAACGCCAAGCCGCCCGCGTAGGCCGAAAGGAGGAGCATACCCCGGCCGACCTCGGCCGAGGTTCCGGCGAGGGTCAGGATGGCGCCGAGGATGGGGCCGACGCAGGGCGTCCAGGCCACGGCGAAGGTGACGCCCACCAGCGCCGACCCGAGATATCCGGCGGGCTTGTCCTTCAGATGAAACTGCAGATAGCGCTCCGCGAGAGGGACTTTGAAGAGGCCGAGCAGGTAGAGCCCGACGCAGACGATGAAAAGGCCCCCGAGGACGCGGATGAAGCCGCGGTAGCCGAGAAACAGGCTCGCCAGGAAACTCGCCGAGGCGCCCAGCGAAACGAAGACCAGCGAGAAACCCGCGATGAACGCGATCGAGTTCAGAGCGACGCGACGAGCGACCCGCTCGCTCTGCATCTCCTCGAGCGAGACGCCCGAAACGAACGAGAGATAGGACGGAATCAGCGGCAGGACACAGGGGGAGAGAAACGAAAGGATACCGGCGGCAAACGCGACATAAATGTTGACGTCGCTCATCGCTTCTCGAGGATTTCTCGGATCAGCTTGCGGGCCGCGGGGCTGTACCAGTCGGCCGGCCCCCAGGCGCGGGCGAGCCCTTCACCCTTGGGGCCGATCAGATAGGTCGTGGGAAGCCCCCAGGCGCCGTAGAGCGCGGCGACCTGCGCGTCGGGATCGAACATCACGGGGTAGGTGAGCCTGAGCTCCTTGATGAAGGCCAGCGCCTCCTGCTTGCGGTCCTTGACGTTCACCGCGAGCACGACGAATTTCCTGTCCTTGAACTCCTGATAGAGCCGCTCCATCGCGGGCATTTCCTCGCGGCAGGGAGCGCACCAGGTCGCCCAGAAATTGAGAAAGACCGTTTTCCCTCTGAAGTCCTTGAGCGAGAGCTTCTTGCCGTCGACGCCAACGAGGGCGAAGTCGGGCGTCGCCGCGCCGTCGTTCATGGGGTTGAGGTTGGGAATTACCTTGTAGTTGATCTTCGACTGCGCCGGGGCTGCGGCGGGAGCGAGCGCAAGGCAGAGCGCCAGGAACAACAGGTTGGACCACCGGGCCGACATCGTTTTTTAATCTAGCGAACAAGCCTGCGGCACGCAACACGGCAGCCGCGGCCGGCAAGGCGCGATGCTACTGGAAGGACTCGAGGAGGATGCGATCGCCCAGCCGCTGGACCAGCCAACGATGGGTATCCCGGACGATCGCCTCGCCCGGTCCCGCGATCATCCAATGGCCATGGGAGTCGTAGAGGCGGAAATCGGCTCCGAGCCATCTTGCCAGCCGCTCGGCATCTGCGGGCGGGTACAGACGGTCCTGACGCCCGGCGAGAAGCAGGAGCGGAGCGTCGGCGGATCCAGGTTCGAAGCGGCTCGCGGGCGACAGTAGCTCGCGGACGATATGAGGTGACTCGGGCACCGTACGGCTCAGGACCTCCGCCCGCTGGCCGGGAGGCAAGTGGTTGGCGAAGTAGCGGTCGAAGTCTTTCCCGTCTGGGCGAATGACTCGGCGGAGCCAGATCAACGCAGAGTACTTGAGGGAGAGGAGCCTCACGGCCCGCGACCGCGAGGCGGGAAAATTTCCGGGCGGCGAGGGAGAAACGAGCACCAGCGCGGAAGCTCGGCCTGAGGCCGCGAGCGCTGCGAGAGCGCCGACGTTGATGCCGAGGAGCACCGGGGGAAAGGGAAAGGCGGCAAGCAGCTGTCGTAGGTTGGCGGCCCAGGAGGCGAGAGTCAGTCGCGCGTCGGCGGGCCGCCGCAGATCCGCCGCAAAGCAATCCCAGCCGAGGTTGCAAAAGTGGGTGGCCCAGCTCTCCCAGGCCTCGGTGCTGCACCAGGCGCCGTGAACCAGCACAAGGGCGGACTTGAATTTCGTTTTCTCCGGCGGATAGTGGTCGACCCGGAACCCGGCCAGCTGCTGGATCATCTCGAGGGCAGTGCGGTGAAACGGCAAAAAACAGAGCCCTCCGCGTCGCTTGCCGGAGGGCTCTGTTCCTTTTCGGCAGCCAGAACGGCTGCCTCGGCGCCTGAGGATTAAGGAGGGTTTAAACTAACCTCACAACCCCACAACCAGATAGAACTTACTTCTTTTTCTTCTTGGCCGCTTTCTTCTTGGCTTTCTTCTTCGCTGCCATAGACACCTCCTTTTAAGATTCCCTTGGCGGGCAGGAAACATGGGAAGCAAGGCGTGATGATCTCAGGCGAGAAGTGTGATCTTTGAACCCTCCCATATTTTGTAGGTGAGCCGATTATAATGACGCTATAAATTGTATGTCAAGAAAAAAATACTATTTTAAGAAATTTTTTTTGAAAAATGCTCCGTGATGCAAGCCGGGGCAAATTGGCTTTGAGGCGAAGCTTCCGCCACCCTGGGTGTTGAACGCGCGTTTTATTGCGGTCGATTCGGCCTCGAGGTGCTCGGCATTGGCAAGAGTTTTGTCTGGAGAGCGCTATTCGACGCCGAGGGCCTTCATGAGCTTCAGCAGGTGCGTCCTGTGAAGGCCCAACGCCTTTGCCGCCGCGGCGCGATTACCCCCGACTTGTGCAAGGGCGGAGACGATGAGCCGCCGCCGGTAGCTGTTGATCGCCGCATGGTACGGCTGTGTTTCCGTTGGCTCCGGCGATTGGAGGCCGGAGACCCGCCAGGGCAGCTGCTGGATCGTCAGGGTCGGCGGATCTCCCAGCACCACGGCGCGTTCGATCACGTTCGCCAGCTCCCGCACGTTTCCGGGCCATGTATAGGACAGCAGGCGCTGCTGGGCGTCGGTCGAGATGCCGGTGAAATGTTTTTTCGTCTCGAAAGAAAAACGCCGCAGAAAATATTCCGCCAGCACCGCGATGTCCTCTCGCCGCTCCCGCAACGGGGGAAGGGCGATCGCGATCACGTTCAGCCGGTGATAGAGATCTTCGCGAAAAGAGCCCTGCCTGACGGCATCCTCGAGGTCGCGGTTCGTCGCGGCGATGATGCGGACGTCGACGGCGATGGGCTGAGTCCCGCCGACGCGCTCGAACTCGCGCTCCTGGAGAAACCTGAGGAGCTTGGTCTGCAGCTCGTGCGAGATATCGCCGACCTCGTCCAGAAAAACCGTCCCGCCGTGCGCCAGTTCCAGTTTGCCGCGCTTCAGATGGTAGGCGCCGGTAAAGGAGCCCTTTTCGTGTCCGAACAGCTCGCTCTCCAGCAGCTCTCTGGAAAGTCCGGCGCAGTTGATCGCCACGAACGGCTTGGAGTGGCGCTCGCTCCAGTCGTGCATCGAACGGGCGAAAATCTCCTTTCCCGTACCGCTCTCTCCGAGCAGCAGGACCGTGGACCTGCTCGGCGCGGCCTTGCGGGCCTGGGTGACCGCATGCGCCATCGACGGGCTGCTTCCAGCGATCAGGCGATATCGGCCGCCGATTTCCTCCGCGAGAACCTCGAAGCCGGTCCTGAGCTGGATCCGCTCGGTCGCTTTTTTGATGACCAGCGCCAGGTGGTCGGGATCGAATGGCTTGGTCACGAAGTCGTCCGCGCCCGCCTTCATCGCCTCCACGGCGCGCTCGATGCTGCCGTAGGCCGTGATCATGATCACGGGAAGGTCCTTGCCCTGCCTGCGGATTTCCTTGACGACGTCGATTCCGTTCATTCCCGGCATCTGGTAGTCGAGCAGAACCAGGTCGGGGGCGCTCTCCGCGATCCTTCTCAAGGCGGCGGGACCGTTTGCGGCCTTTTCGATCTCGTACCCGTGCGGTGAAAGCTCTTGTTCGAGGAGGTCGAGATTGAGCGGCTCGTCGTCGACGAGAAGCAGCCTGTGGGACATGGATCGGCCCCTGCCCGGACCTAGCGTGGCCAAGCTCAACGAAAGGGGAGTCCCGGGGCCGGGCGCCCTTTCTCTAACATTGATCGATCAGGGTAAGCAACCGGGACGCTGCCGGGGGACAGGGCGGGAAACCGGCGGCCAGCTCGAAGCGGGCCGGCGAAGAACGCCGGGGCTCAGATCCTGGTCGCTGCGGTGTCGAGCGGACCGAAGAGGGAAGCCCCTAATGGATCACGAGCGGCATCCGGGTTGAACCAGCGGGAAGTGAGCCGGGCGAGAAGCCTTTTTGTGACCGTCCGGCGTTTCAGGATCAGGCTGACTCCACCCCGACCTGCGTACTTTTTCACGGCCGACCTGAGCGAGCCGGTGTAGACATCCACGGTGATCTCGATTCCTTTCTTGAGCAGCCTCTCGATGGCGAGAAAGGCCCTGTGCTCGGCCGAAAGCTTTTCGGCATCGACGCGGCGGCAGGATCCCTCCGCGGCTCCCTCCGGCAGAAAGCCTTCGGCGGATCGAAGCAAAGACAGATTCCAGGCTCTCCGGCGCGCGATTGCCTGCGAGGTGCCTGCCAAGCCCTGCGATCCGAATCGTACGAGGAGGACCACCCGGGTTCCCGGTCTCGCGATGCGCTCGATGTACGGAATCATAGGACCCAGCCTGTCACGACTCGCCAGCGCGATCAAAATCTGCCGTGTCATGGATCTTTCCCTCCTCGAACGTAACTGCTTTCAACCCGGGGTAAAGCATGGGTTGTGCCATCGGTGATCGATGGCAGGTGGATATACAAGCAGCTCGAAAATAACGAGATTTTTTCCCGAGCCCGCCGGCCATGCCTTCCCGTCGAAAGATCTGGTGGACACACGGTTGCGGTGCTATCAGCTGTCCGGGTGCAAGGCATTGAAACCGCAGAGGTTTACCGGATGTCGACGGCGTATACATATGTAGACGGCGTTGACAGCCCGAGGGTCCGGTGGTAGGTAGGGCAGGTCCGACAGGCTTCACGCGGGGAGAAAGGAGCCCGATGGAATCCGGCAGTCCCCTGTCTCCCGAACGGCAGAATCAGCTTGCTTCGGAGCTTCTGAAGATCTGCCAGAGAATGAACTCGGAGCGCGACCTCGGAGCGCTTCTCGAGCTCATCGCCAACGAAGCCACGAAGCTCCTCGAGGCGGACCGCGCCAGCCTGTTTCTTCTCGATCGAGAAAAAAATCAGCTTTGGTCCAGGATCGCTCTGGGAAGCGACGAGATCCGCTTCGACGCCAGGCTGGGAGTTGCGGGCTCGGTCGTTTCCAGCGGGGCGGTCGTCAACGTCCGGGACGCACAGAGCGATCCGCGTTTCTTCAGGGACATCGACCTGAGGACCGGTTACGTCACGCGCTCCCTGCTCGCCGTGCCGCTCAGAAACCACGACCGAACGATCCTCGGCGTCTTCGAGGTCCTGAACAAGACGACGGGCGCCTTCGGCAACGAAGACGAGGAAATTCTTAAGGCGCTGGCGGCCCAGGCGGCGATCGCGATCGAAACCGCGCAGCTCCTGGATCGGATAAAACGCCACCGCGACCGGCTGCAGGAGGAGAACGCGCAGCTCTGGAAAGAGGTGGAGGCCCGGTACGCCGAAGGGAGCATCGTCGGCGGCAGCGACAGGATCCGGGCGGTGCTGCGCCTCATCCGGCAGATCGGCAACAGCGCCGTCAACGTCCTCATCACGGGGGAGAGCGGCACCGGAAAAGAGCTTGCCGCGAAAGCCATCCATTACGGCAGCCTGCGGGCGCGCAAGCCCTTCGTCGCTCTCAACTGCGCGGCCCTGCCGGAAGCGCTCGTCGAGAGCGAGCTGTTCGGCATCGAGAAGGGAGTGGCCACCGGCGTGGAGCGGCGGATAGGAAAAATCGAGGCGTCCGACGGCGGAACCCTGTTCCTGGACGAGATCGGAGATCTCAGCCTCGCCGCGCAGGCCAAGCTCCTGCGCGTCTTGCAAGAGAAGGCGGTCGAACGCGTCGGCGGGCGCAAGCTGATCCCGGTGGACCTGCGGGTCTTGTCCGCGACCAACAAGAATCTCGAAGCGGAGATCAGAAACGGCAGCTTCCGCGAAGACCTCTACTATCGTTTGAAGGTGATCCATATCGAAATGCCGCCGCTCCGCGAGATACCGGAGGACATTGCGCTGCTGGCCCGCCACTTCCTGGCGAGCTACTGCCGTGAGGCGGGAAGGGAGCTGCTGGAGCTCACGGCCGAGGCCGAGGAGGCGTGCCGCCGCTATCGCTGGCCGGGAAACGTCCGGGAGCTGGAAAACGAGATGAGGCGGCTTGCGGTGTCGGTTACGGGAAAGGGAGTGTCGCTCGACGATCTCTCTGCGCCGATACGCGCGGCGTGGAGCGCCGGGCGGCCGGCAAGCCGGCCGAGATTCCTGAAAGACATGATCGCCGATCTGGAAAGGCGGATGATTCAGGAGGCCTTGCAAGAATCGCAGCACAACCAGCTGCGCACGGCAAAGGCTCTGGGGTTAAGCCGCCACGGGCTGATCAAGAAGATGAAAAGGTACAACATCCGGCCCCAGGATTCCTGAGCCCGGTCACGCCCTGAAAAGCTCGCCCAGGCGACGGCCGAAGAGCCGGCTGGCCAAGAACAGGCTTCCCGCCAGCAGTCCCAGCCCCAGCATGCCCATGGCGCTCGCGATGTAGGGACCGTCGGCGATCCGCGCCAGCAGCGCGTAGATCGCCTTGGTGATGGGATAGTACTGCTCTTTCAGCGCCAGGATCAGGCTGTCGCTCACCTCGAGCATCGCGAACGAGAACGAAAGCACCGCCCCGGCGACGAGATTGGCGAAGATCAGCGGCAAGGTGATCTGCCAGAGCGCCTTCAACGGGCTGGCCCCGAGGTTCATGGCGGCCTCCTCGAGGACCGCGCTGCTCTGCTGGAATCCGGCGTAGGCCGCGCGCACCATGTAGGGCAGGCGGCGCACGGCGTACGCGATCACCAGCAGCGGCACCGGGTTGTCGCGCGCGTCGAGCGGCGTGGCCGAAAACGCGGCGACGTAACCGAACGCGACGACCAGCCCCGGCAAGGCGAGCGGCAGCATCGCCAGGGCATCCAGAACGTCGCGTCCGGGCAGCCGCTTGCGGGCCAGCAGATAAGCGATGGCGACGCCCAGGACGATGTCGATCAGCGTGCTGAGGCTGCTCAGGAAAAGGCTGTTCTTGATGCTGAGCAGCGTGAGATCGTGACTGAAGACCCCCTGGTAAAACCTCAGCGTGTAGTCCGACGGCAGCACGGTCAAGAACCAGCGGCTGCTGATCGACGTCAAGAAGATTCCCAGGTGCGGGAGCAGGGCGAACGCCGAGATTCCCAGAACGGCGGCGTAGGCGCAGACGCGGATCGGCAGCGATGCGGGGCGCGCGGCCGAAACCGCGTGTCCCCGGCCCAGCATTTCGTAGCTCGTGCCGCCGATCAGCTGCTTGGAGAGGTAGAAGAAGAACAGCGTGATCGCCATGACCGCGACGACGAACGCGTAACCCATCGGGTTTTGGTGCAGGTCGGTGACCATGTTGAAGATCTGAACGGCGATCACGTCCCGATACTCGAACACCAGCGGGGTGCCGAGATCGGTGAAGGCCCAGATAAAAACGATGATCGCTCCGGCGAAGTAGCCCGGGAGCATGAGCGGAAAGGTCACCGTGCGGAAGAGCTTGCGCCCGTCCGCTCCCAGGTTTCTCGCCGCTTCTTCCAGGCTGGGGTCGACGTTCGCCAGGGCCGCCGCGACGTTCAGGTACATGACCGGATAGAGGTGAAGCACCTCGAGGATGACGACGCTCCAGAAGCTGCCGCCGCCGAGCCAGTCGATCGGCCGGTCGATCAGTCCGGTCTCCATGAGCAGCAGGTTGAGCGAGCCGAAGCGCGCCAGGATCTGGCGCATGCCGATAGCGCCGACGAAAGGCGGGAGCACGAGCGGAATCAGGATCAGCCCGTTCAAGAAGGCCTTGCCGGGAAAATCGTAGCGGACGAGAAGCAGCGCCAGCGGAAGACTCAGCAAGGTGGTGAAGAAGGTCACCGCCAGACCGAGGTTGATGCTGTTGGCCAGGATCGCGACATAGCTCGGGCTCGACAGCATGAGCCGGAAAAAAACCACGGACAAGCCATCGGGCGTGTAAAACGCGTTGGAGAAAACATAGCCCAGCGGATAGAGCATGAAGACCGCGAAGAAGAGCAGCAGCAGGGAGACCACCACGATATCGGCGGCGGTCAAGTTATAGCGTCGCCACCGGCTCACCGTCATGCTCCTGAGGCAGGACGATCACGTCCCGGGGATCGAATTCAAGTGTTGCCTCGGCGCCGACCGCCGCGCGCGTTTCCGCAGGGTTGTACTCCACGGCGCGGAGCGATCCCCCGCCGGGGAGCGAGAACGAGTATTCTTCCGTATTTCCCAGGTACATGATGCTCTGGACCCTGGCCGAAAGCCGGTTGGTGCATTCCGGCGAAGAGGCATATGAGCCGGCGCGGGCCTCCCAGCGCACGCACTCGGGTCGGATCGAGCACACGACCGCGTCCCCGGTCGCAACACCCTCGGCTCCGCCCGTCGCTCTCAAGAGGCCGGCCGAGGTCCTGACCGTCCACAGCTCGCCGGTCGCCTCGAGCGTGCCGCGGAGCAGGTTGCTGCCGCCGATGAATCCCGCGACGAAGGCGGAACGGGGACGGCGGTAAAGCTCGCGCGGCGTCCCCACCTGCACGACGCGACCCTGCCGCAGAACCGCGATGCGGTCGGCCATCGAAAGAGCTTCGGCCTGATCGTGGGTGACGTAGATCATCGTGCGCCCGATCTTGCGATGGATCTCCTTGATCTGCGCCCGCATCTCCACGCGGAGCTTGGCGTCCAGGTTGGAGAGCGGCTCGTCCAGCAGGACGACGTCCGGCTCGACGACCAGCGCGCGCGCGAGCGCGACGCGCTGCTGCTGCCCGCCCGAGAGCTGGTTGGGCGAGCGCGTCGCATAGTCCTGCATCTGCACGATCTCCAGCGCGCGGGCCACTCGCTGCTTCTGTTCGTGCTCCGGCAGACGGCGCATTCTGAGGCCGTAGGCGACGTTGCTTTGCACGTCCATGTGCGGCCAGAGCGCGTAGTTCTGGAAGACCATCCCGGTATTGCGCTTGTGCGGCGGGACCCGGCTCTGGTCGTGCCCATTGAAGAGAATCCGGCCTTCGTCCGGGGTGTAAAAGCCGGCGATCAGGCGCAACGCCGTGGTCTTGCCGCAACCGGAAGGCCCGAGGAGAAAGAACAGCTCCCCGGGCCGGATCTCCAGGCTCAGGTGGTCCACCGCCTTGACCTGGCCGAGAACCTTCGTCACCGCCTCGAACCTGAGGCCGACGGAATCTTTATCGTTCATGGGTTTTCCGTTTCCAGGCGTAAGTGACCAGCCCCAGCGCGATCAGCGCAAAGCCGTAAAGGCTCAGCCGTTCGGCGGCCAGCAGCCGCGGGGCGGCGTTCGTGCGGTACTTCGCCCGCGCAAACTCGATCCAGTCGTTGATCCTCTGGTTGCGGAAAACCGGGTCCTTCCATTTCGACCGGGCCAGCTCCAGCGCCTCGGCCTCCGAGATCGGCGTTGCCGCCAGTCTCTGCCATTCCTGCTCCGTCAGACCGCCGGCCAGGGCCGCTTTCCAGGCGCGGTTGAGGTGTTGCTTCTGGTCGATGATCAGCGCGCCGATCAGATCATTGACGATGCTCCAGCGCGCGGCGCCTTTTTTCGAGTCGAAGGTGAAATCCGACTGCCATTTGAACGGGTTCATTTGCACGGCGGTTCGATTCCCGGATGCCTCGTAGAGGGACGGCAGGACGCTGAAGCGGCCGAGCTCGAAGCGCTGCGGCCCTCCCGGCGTTCCGACCGTCCATAACCAGAGCTTCTGGCCATCCTCGGACATGACGAAGCGGAGAAACGCTTCGGCGACCTTCCGATTCGGGGCGCCCTTGAGAATACCGATGCAGTCGGGATTGATGATCGTCAAGTTCCCTGGCATCACGTAGCCGATCAGGTCCGCCCCGGCCTCTTTCACTTGCGCCCACGCGTAGAAGTCGATCGCCAGGCCGTAAGCGACCTCGCCGATGGCGACGTCCTTGGGGACCTGACTGGCCGAGCTTGTGAAGTTGCGGACATTGGCTCCGAGGCCGGTGATGATGCGCCAGCCTTTTTCCCAACCGTAAGCCTGGAGGATGATCTCGTAGGCCATGTGAACGCTGCCGCTCTTGCGCGGGTCGGAAGAGCCCACCCAGGTGAAAAGCTCCGGCGACGCCAGTCCCTCCCACGTCGTCACGGCGGGAAGCCTCGCCCGGCGCAACACGGCCTTGTTATAGACGATACCGAATCCAGAAAGCGTGGCGCCGTACCAATGATGGCTCGGGTCGTAAAGCGGAACGCCGCCCAGGCGGGACGGGATTTTTTCCAGCAGAGAAGCTGGAAGGGGATAGGGAAGCAGAAGGCCCGACTTCTGCAACGCAAGGTAAGGGTCCAAGCCCCCTCCGAAGAGGATGTCGATACCGATTCCGCCCGGCTTGCTCTTGAATTCCGATTCGATGAAGCGGAGGGTTTCCGACGTTCCGCCCACGTCCATCCATTCGAAATGCACGCTCCGGCCGGTCTCCCGCTGGTAAGCTTGCCTGAACCCCCTTTCGAACTCGTACTTGATCCCTTCCCAGTGCGGGGAAATCAGCACGAGCTTATCGTCGGCCGGGAGCCCGGAACCGGAGAGGGAAAAGATCGCGAGAACGGTGAGACAGGAGAGGAATCGGCCGGCGCGCCGTTGATACGGAGGAGAAGCCGAACGCTGAGAGCCGGGGTTCGGTTCCGAACCGAGGACAAGCCGTTGCAGCATTCCCGCTGTATATAGCAGCCGGGCGGCAAAAGTAAAAGCACAATCCGGAGGCTGTGTACGTTGCCGGCCGCGGAGGCGTTGCCGCATCCGTGGGGCTGTGGCTTGCCGGCGTCGCCGTTCAGTACGTTCCGAAATGGCGGCCGAAGAGCAGGAGCATACTCGGGAAGTCGGCCCGGCGGAGCGACCGGAGCCACGGGCCCACGCCGCGGAGACGCCCGAAGACCGGCGGTTTCATGCTGTCCCGCATCACGATTAATTCAGGCTCGCGGTCGGCCATGTAGCGGCTGATGGTCTTTTTGAGAGCCCCGCTGTAAATTTCCACGGCCGCCTCGACGCCGCGCTTCCGTAAAGCCTCGCTCGCCGTGGACAACCTCTGGTCGGCCTCCGCCCTTTGCTTGTCCCAGGAGTAACGGTTGAAGATTTCCTCGGCCTCGAGCCTTGCGCTTCGCGGCGATTCGGCTGCGATCCAGTGATCGATCGCATAGCGCCACGCGGCCGTGGCGCTTGGCACGAGAAAAATCACCTTGGCTCCGGGCCGGGCGACGTTTTGAAGATACGGGATGAGATCGTCGACCCGGTCGTAGCTCGTCAATGGAACCAGGATCCGTTCCGCCATGGGCTTTTCCCTCCCTACCGGCATTTGACTCGTGACGCTTTCATCAAAAGCAACGGGGATGCCAAGGGGAGCCTCCCGGCCCGTCGGGGCTCAAGGCATTGAAATCCTGTCGAAAATTCCCGCGCCATCGACTTCGCCGCGCCGATGTCCGACTCGCCGTCGATGCCTCGCCGGCAACGCTGGACCCAGCCGCGCCGGCCAGGGCGGGAAAAAATTCAAAGAATCAAGCAGTTAGAGGGTGTGAACTTTAGACACCCGGGTGTGAACGCTGGTATACGCACGCAAACCTGCGCCAGTCCCGGCATCGCCAGTATTTTTGTTCCGAAGAAAAAGAAGGCGGGGTTGCGGCCCTGCCCGATCTCCCGGTGGATCGTCGTTTCAATTTCAATAGGAGATACAACTGCCGCCGACGAACCGGCAGGGATCACCTCCCGTTGTCTTGATATCGCATTGGTCCGTCGCAAACGCAATCGTTTCACAGGTCCAGTTGGCGGGAAATGTGCGATCGAGCCCCCCGTTGAAAATGCATAGTTTGGTGTCCGAGATCGGCACCGTTGCGGCGTCTCCGCTCGTAACTGTAATTTGGCCGTTTACGTTCGTATACGAGATGGTGGTGCCCTCCGATGTCGTTAAGGTGGCAGCGGTCTCGGCAACGGGCGCGGCCGGTGTGCCCGGTCCGAGTAGCAAATCTGCGGCAACCTGGGTGCTGCTCTGGCGCACCTGCCACGAACCCGGCAAAGGACTGCTGGGATCGACTCTGATGCTGAAAGGCTTCGAAAGGGCCGTCCCGGTTATCGCCACCCGGCAGACATTGTGGGTAGAGAGATTTATACCGAAATTCGTCGTGGAATCGCCCGAACCGTCGGTGATAAGTTGCGAACAACCGGCGACCGTTTTATCGCCGGACGTGAACTTGGTCATGACGTCCTTGGGAATCGCGACATTAATTTGGTTGGTTGAGCTCCCCGTGTACTGGTATTTGTACTCGGTGCATTTCACCGGGCCAGCGCCAACCGTACACGTGGTGGGTGTTGTGCCGAGGAACTCAATAATGGCGCTCAGCGGACTGAAAGAGGCACAATCCAGCCCGGCTTCTTCAGCGGAGCTGCACGAGCCGTCTCCATTGGCAACGGCACCCGCCTCGCTGTAAGCGAGCAGCGCAAGCGCGACGATTAGCAGCCCGCACAAAACTAAGAATCTGGCTTTTTGCATCTTTCTTTCCTCCCAATTGTCCACCCGTCTCAGGCACGGCTCCACACGGCTTCGACCGCATTCGTTTGAACGAGTAGTCGCTCCTAATACTGGACGCAGGAGCCGCCGACGAACCGGCAGGGATCACTCCCCGCCGTTTTAATGTCGCACTGTTCTGTGGCAAACGTGATGGTCTCACACGTCCAGCCGCCCTGCGCGTTCGTGAACGTTACGGGATCACCGGGTCGAGAGGGCAGGCAAAGCTTCGTCTGGGTTATCGGCAGCAACCGCGGAGTGGTACCGGTGAAGTCGGTGATTTCAATTTGACCGCTCGAGATCGTGTACGAAACGCTCACCCCTTCTGAAGTCGTCAACGTTGCGCCGGTTTCCTCGACTCCGGCCGCCGGCACTGCAGGTCCATTGAGCGCGTCGGCAGTTATCGACCTGTTGACAATCACCTGCCAGGAGAGCGGCTTGGGAGCGCTGGGATCGGCAAAGATGTCGAACGTGGTTCCGTTGGCGATGTTGGCAGGAAGCTTGCACAAGTTATGCGTCAAGATGTTCGTGCCAAAGTTGTTTGCCGGTTCGCCTGAGCTATCGGTGATGAGCGCGGCGCACCCGGCGGCCGGCGCCGTCGTGACGAAGGTGCTCTGGACCGTCTTGGGAATGAGCACCTCGATCTGATTCGTGTTGGTTCCGTTATACTGGTAGGTGTACCTCGTACACAGCGGAACGTCGACGGGGCAGGGTCCGGAGGCGGTGGATATCAGAGTGATCGTGTTCTTGCCAAAATCGCCGCATTTGGTTCCGAGCGCCGGATTGCAGGCGGCGAAAGCGGAGGCACGCGCCAGTAATACCAGAACGAAAATCGATAAAGCCCTCCACAGGGAGTCTCTGGATGGTCGCATGTCGATACCTCCATAGTCAGCAGTGGTTGACGGTGATTGAAGTCGGGGTGCGGTCGTGCTTTACGGGAGCGCGAGGGTAATTTGCGCGAACGCAGCTCTTTTGGGTTGGATGTTGGGGTTGTTAAAATCGCGGTTGAAAAATTTGAACTTCCGGTCTGCTATGTTCGTTGCTCCAAGCGTGAGAAAGCCGTACCGGTCTGGGAGGCGATAGCGGATCCCCAGATCGACGGTCCAAAAATCGGCTCTGCCCGATTCGAGGTCGAAGTTAACCCTCTGGAATTTGCCGTCCTGATGGTAATACGTCGCCGTCAGGAAACCGCCCAGTCCGGAAGGATGAAAGAAAGTGAGCCCCAACGGTACCCGATGGGTATTCAAGCTGAGCACGCCGTCGGTCAAAAGGGGGCTCTCTCGGTCGCGCTCGTAGTGATATTCCGCCCGCAGGGCGAGCCAGGGGTGCGGCGTCCAGAAGAGGTAGGTGCGGGCGAGCCGTTCTTTCCAGTTTACCCTTGTGGGGTTGCCGAATTCATCGAAAGCCGGGACGTTGAGGTCTCGTTTGGAGACCTCCACTCCCCCGAAGATCTCTCTGGTGAATTTCTGATCAATCGCGGCGCCGTATCGCCAAGCCTTGGTGCCGTTGATGTCATCGAAGAACTGATTGAAACCCGCAACCTGGGTCGGCTCGAGCGTCGCGTTGGTGATCAGGGTTCTCTTCAGGACCCGGAAGGCTGACGCACGAAGGGTCGTGCCGGGAAACGGATTCCACGTGACCCCGGCCTTGGGGTTCGCCTGATTGATTCTCTTGGTGTCCGCAGCGTCGCCCCTCGTAAAATCACCGCTTACACCGAGAGTGAACGTCAAGTTCTTGAGGGGAGTGATGTACGAATAGGCGTAGACGTTGTTGTGTCTCAGGTTCAAGCTCAGACGGGAAAAAATCAGGTCGTCCGGAGGAGGAAAGATCGTAGCAAAGGTAATGTCGAGAATACCCTTGATATCGACATGGCCTGCCCCCGTCACGAGATTGACGTATTGCGAGCGAAACAGATGCTGCAGCTCCTGGCCGAAAGCGGTTTCAGGCCGTTTAAAACCCTCGAACGTGAAAATGGGAATATCGACGGGGCCGAAGTCCCTCTTATTGACCTGAGCGTCTTGATATACGATCGAAGCGAGCAAGATGGAGTTGGGCGTAAACGCATGCCGGGCGCCGAGGCGAAAGGTATTCCTCTCTTCCTTGTTTCTTTCACCCGGGAAGAAGTTATCGGGAAAGAACCTCAGGATGAGATCGCCGGTCTGCTTGTTTCTATACCGATATTCAGCCTGCACGCTGGTCTCAGGAGAAAGCTCAAGCTGAAAAAAAGCATTCGCAATACTGTCTTCCTGATCCCTATTGCGTGCCCATCCGTCCGTTTGAAACCGGGATCCGCCGATGCTGAAAGACAGCCTTTTGTAGACGGCTGCAAGCACGCCCTCTCCCGCGTACGTACTATTCTCCCCCGCGAGCGCGCTTCCCTGGAAGGTAACGCCATTGCGGGTGAAGATCGGGTTGAACTCGTTGAACGAAAGCGCGCCGGGGCCCCCGGCGCTGATAAGACCTAAGTTGCCCTCGCCGAGCCGAGGCTGAATCGGCGTCATGTTCAGCGGCTGAAGGAGCTGCGACTGCAAGAGCTCGCTGACCCTGGCGATCTCGTGGCGCGGCAAAACGGAGTAGGAGTCGGCCAGAAATCTATGGGCGGAAAAATTCGTGGGATCGGCGTTGACCGATTTCCAGCCCTCGACGAGGGCGAGCTGCTGGAAGCCGAGGTCCGAGTAGATCCGCGCCAGGCTGGCGCTGCGCGCCGCGAGGTCGGCGTCGAGCTGCAGCCGGGAGCGGTAAACGGCCCGGTTGTCGTTTAGCTCGATCGCTTTTTCCATGTCCTGTAACGCCTCGACCGGGCGATTGGTCGTTTGCTTCCGGATCGCGTCGTAGAAGTAGGGTGTCGGGTCTTTCGGGTCGAGCTCTTTGGCCGCGGCGTACTCTCGTTCGGCCACGTCGGAGCGTTTCTCTTCGTAGTAGGCTTTGCCCAGGTAGCTTCGAACGATCGAGTTGTTCGGGTCCAGGCTCGCCGCGATCTCTATCTCTTTTCTGCCTGCTTCGAAATTGCTCTCGCGAATTTTCGCCAGGCCGAGGCCGAGGCGGGAAAGAGAGTCGGCCTGATCGAGCGCAATCGCCTTCTCGAACGCCGCCTTCGCCTCGTCCGTGCTCACCCGCAGCAGGTACGCGAATCCGAGGACCATTTGCGTCCGCGAGAGATCCGGATCGAGCGCCGCCGCCTTCTGCGCGGCTTCCAAGGCGTCGTCGAGGTCGCCGAAGGACATGTGCAGCTCGGCGAGCCGCGCCCACGCGAGAGCGTCGTCGGGACGGACGGCCACCGCCTGTTGGAGGCTGGCGCGCGCGCCTTCGAGATCGAAATTCGCCTGCCGGGCGTAGGATTGAGCGATCAGGGCGGAGGTTGACTTCGGGTCGGCGGCGACGGCTTTCCCCGCCGTGTCGAGCGCTCTTTCCTTGTCGTTTTGCACGACGGCGATCACCGATCGAAGCGCCAGGGCGTCCCCGGAATCCGGATTCAAACCGAGTGCGCGCTCGATATCCTTGCTCGCTTCGTCGACTCGACCGACGCCGAGCAGCAACTGGGCCCGGTAAGCAAAAAAGCGGGCTTCCCGGACGTCAGGCGGCGCGCCCTTGATCGCTTCGAACGCTGCGGCGTAGTCGCCCCTGTTGTAGGCCTCCAGGGACTTTCGCGCCATAGCGCGCCAGGGTTCCGGTCCTTCAAAATCCCGGGGGCGAAAATGGCCGACGGGAGGATAGTACAGAGCCCACTGGACGGCGTCCCTGGGACGCACGACCGTCCTCAGCACCGGGGCTCTGCCCTTCTCGGCCACCGCGGATTGGCCGCCGGTGAGCGACAGGCTCCCTGCGGGGTTCGCGGCCAGCACCCTGCCTTCAAAGATGGTGATCAACGTCCGGTCCGCCTGGACTTCGACCAGACCTTCGGTCCCCTCGACGCCCGCGTTTACGAAGGCCGTATGAACCTCGAGGTTTCGCGGATGACGGCTGAAAAAATGAAGAGCGCCTCTGGCGAGGTCGATCAGGGAGGCCCGGTCTTCCTTGATGCCCGCCAGCGTGATGGTGGTGTTCTGATCGAGCCTTAAAACCGGCTGATTTGCCAGCGCAATATCGGCCCGGCTTCTCTCCCCGACCTGGATCCGATCGCCGGGGCAATAGGCGTCATTCAGGCGCGCGGGTTGCCACTGGGTCTGACCCGACCTCCGGACCTCCACGTTGCCCTGGACCGAGGCCACCGTCGCCACCACCGGCTGACAAGGGGTTGCGGCAGGCAATCGCGCCGGAGCGAGCAATACGCCGAAAATCGCCGTTGCGAAGGAAGAAGAAAGAGACAGGAGTCTTCCAGACCTTGCGGCCACTGGTCGACCTTTCCGTACCCCCCGGTTCCGGCACGGCCAGCGGGGGATCGGCGTCTTTTTGGGCTGCCCCGGGGGCGCCTTTCAAAACAGCTCGGAAAAAAACGAGCGGCGAAAAAGCCATCCCGCTCGGCCTGCCGAACCTGCGAGAACCGGTTGCAGGCGGTTGACGGCACTAGATGACTTACAGGACAGAACCAACGAGCCAGGATATCGGCAACGAACGGCGCCTACGCAAGGCCTGTACCACCCCCACGAGCCTTTTTGCGAGCACCCAAGACCCTGAAATAAATGGGCTTCGCGGGTTTTCGTGCCTTGTCGCCGTGGCCGGTCCCTGTGCGTCCGGCTCAATTCTGATACGGGAGGTGTGTCTCTATTGATGCGGCGCCTCACTTCTCCTCGAGCACGACAACGCCGTCCCACGGCTCCTCCGGCGGCGATTTTTCGAATCGGTCGCAAAGCTCCAGGTAAAAGCGTTCGGGACCGGCTGGTTTCGCCATTTCCATGGACTGGTGAAATTTCATCCTCGCGTTCTCCCAGGACCGGTCCCGGAAGGCGCGCAAAGCGCCGGCGAAGGTCTCGCGGCGGCGCCGCTCCTTTTCGCTCGCTTGCTCAGCAAGTCCCAAGAGCTCGTGAACCACGATCGGCTGGGCTTTGCCCTTGAGCCTGAATTTCCCTAGCTCTCTGGTGAAAAGTCCGTCCAGGCCGTCGACGATTTCTTGCGAGGCGAGCACTTCCGTTCCCAGATATTTGTTCAGGCCGTCCATCCGCGAGGCGGTATTCACGGTGTCTCCGGTCGGTCCGTACTCGTAGTGGTCGCCGGCCCCGATGTTTCCCAGAAAGATCTGCCCGGAGTGAACGCCGACGCGCGTGGGCAGATCGAGATCCGCCAGCGACGCGTTGAACCGCCTGACGGCCTCGGCGACGTCCAGGGCCGCCAGACACGCCCGGCGCCGAAGGCCGGGGTCTTCTTTCACCGCCTTCCAGATCGCGAGGAACGAATCCCCCTTGAGATTCACCACCAGGCCGCCGTGCCTCTTGACCGGCTCGAAGGCCGCTTCGAAATATCTGTGCATGACATCCCGGAGCTGCTGCGGCGAGAGCCTCTCCGACAGCGTCGTGTAGCCCGCGATGTCAGCGAACAGGCAAGCCCCGAAAACGGTCTGCCCGCCGCTTTTCATGTCGACGATGTTCTTCGCCAGTTGATCGACGACCTCGTCCGGCACGTAGTAGGCCAGGGCCTTGCGGATGTGCTGGCGCTCCTTGTTGGTCTCGATGTAATTCCACAGCACGGCGCCGAAAAACCCCAGCGGCGCCTGCACGAACAGAGGGATGGCGATCGGGTACCAGAGGCCGTGCGTGGCGAACTGGCCGGCGGCGGCGAACAAGTACAGGCCGCTTCCGGCGACGACAGCGACTGCGCCGACGGCCATCGAAGAGAGGCGGCAAATCGTGCCTGCGGCGATTCCCCAAACCAGCAGGACGGCGAAGTAAAGGCGAGAAGGGATCGGGACGACGGCTCTGTCCTCCAGCATGTTGAGAAATGCGGTCGCGGCGATTTCGACGCCGCCGATGAAAAGCCCGTTCGCCTGGGAAAAGACCGTGTAGAAGCTGTCTTTGCGTTCCGCGAGAAGCCTTTCGGAAAGGCCGACGAAGACCGCCTTTCCCCGGAAATCGGCGCCTGGTTCGATGTCCGCCGGGTCAATTGCACGGTAGTAGGGGATCGTTTTGACGGTCCGCGGCGGACCGTAGTAGTTCAGGTAGCGGCGGTCGGCGCCGCCGTACACCTTGACCAGCGATTTGAGCAAGCCGGCTTTTCCAGTCTCGCCTCCGCCCGAAAGCTCCAGCTCCGCGAGGATTCTCGGCGCCAGCGACGAATCGCTTTCGAAGAGCGCACGGATGTCTCGGATCGCTCGCCGCACGTTTCTCTCCGCGACCGCGGCCTGGAGATCCGCCGGCAGCCGGGAAGCGCCTTCGGGGGCGAATTTCTCGAGCAAGCGCCGCAGATCCCGGTACAGCTCGATCGTAAAAAGTTGAAACGCGACCACCGGAAAGGTGGGGGCGTCGCCGGCGCTGCTCTGGAAGGTCCAGTACTGGTTCACCTTGAACGGGATCCGCGGCAAAACGAACGGGGCGGTGGCTGCCGCGGCCTGCGCGAACGGCGCGAAGGGTCTTACAACCCTGACGATCGCGTGCTCCGCGGTGGCGGCCGCGGCGCTTCCTGAAACCGGGATTTCCCGCGCGCTCAGGGCGTCCGCGATCACGACGTTTCCCGCTTTGCGCACGGCGGCGGCGAAGGCGCGATCGTCCTGTTCGGCGCGCGGCTCCAGGAAATGGACGTCGAAAACGATCACCTTCGCCCCTTGCCCCGCGAGCCTCTCGGTCAGCCGGGCGTGCAGGGAACGGGGCCACTTGTCGGGGTTCTCGGGCACGTTCAGTCGCTCGGAAGATTCCTTGTCGATGCTGACGATCAGGGCATCTGCAGGAGCGGATCGCATTCCCCGCAGCTTGAAGAGCAGCCCGAGCCCGAGGTCCTCTTCGAGGTCGTGCGCCGGCTGGAGAAAACTCAGCACCAGCCCCGCCGCGCCCACCGCGAGGCCGAAGGGGAGCGCTTTGAGAAGGCGAGACATCATTGCGGTCGAGAACCCCGCCAGCCGCGGCGAATCGCTACCCCATCAACCCCAGGTATCGCCAGTAGGGGATCGCCGCGATCATCGCCGCGATGTAGGCCAGGGCGTAGAAAGGGTTGAGACGGCACATGAACGGGTAGCTGAAGCCTTTCCTTTCGGAGGTCGAGTAGGCGAGCGTATGCCAGTCGACCTGGAACGGGAAAAACCAGACCTCGGACGCCATGAGAATGATCATGGCGATCACCCACGGGCTCATGCCGATGTCGACCGAGAGGGGAATCAGCGCGACCGACAGCGTGACGACCGTGAGAAAACTGGTGAAGAAAAGCTTCAGGGCGTAGGTCAGCAGCGCGATCGCGATGAAGAGCATGGCCGGGTTTTCGAGAAACGGCGTGATCAGCGGCGAGATCAGATCGACCAGCCACTGGTCGATCCGCGCCCGGGTGAGGAGGCTCGGAATGCTCAGCGTCACCCCCATGTAGATGAGCAGCTCCCAGTCGATTCCCTTTCGCAGGATTCCCCAACCCAGCGCCCCCGTGTTGACCAGGACGGCAAAGCCGATCAAAGCGATCCAGGCGCCGTCGATCCCGTGATAGGAAACCGTAAGCCAGCCGGCCACGGTAAAGCACAGGACGGCGAAGCTCACCCATTCCCTGTGGGAGAGCGGCCCGAGGACGTCGAGCTGCGTTGTCACCATCCTGTACGAGATGCGAGGCTGAACTTCAGGGCGGAACAGAACCGCGATGCAGAGCAGGATCACCGCGATCACGACCAGTGTCGGCGGGAGCGCGGCGACGAACCAGTAGCCCCAGGTGAACTGCGCGCGCACGTCGTTGGGCAAGAGGCCCCAGGCGATCAGGCTCGTGGTCGATCCGGTGAGAAAGAGAAAGCCGAGCTGTCCGAGACCGAGAAAGCTGGCGGCGAACAAGCCGGTGGAGGCCCGTGACGGGGTTTTGTAGCCGAGGCTCTCGGAGAGATTGACGAGCATCTGGCTCGTGATGGCCGTCCGGGCGGTCTGCTGCGGGATGAGCGCCATGACGACCACTCCCATCAGTCCCGTGGCGAAGACCTGCCAGTAGAAGTTGAGCGGGAACAGCCGCACCAGATGGAGAGAGAGGCGATAGAAGAGCCCGGATCCCGTGATCGCGGCTCCCAGCCCGAGCACAGCGAGCGTCATGAACCAGGTGGTCGAGGCGAACCCTCCCAGTACGCTTTCGGGGGAAGCGAGACGGGCGAGGATCAGCCCCAGGGCGAAAATCAGCGCGACGCCATAATCGGGGAGCACCCAAAAAACCCAGTAGATCAGCGTCAGGGACAGCAGTCCGAGAAGCTTGGTGGCGCCGAGGTCAAGACCGATGTCCGGCTCCGCGAACCAGAGATAAGCCCAAACGCCCAGGCCGAGGGCCGCCCCGAAGGCTTTACTGAAAGAGGAGCGTCTGAGCCAGTCGGTGGACGGGCCGAGCAGCCTCGACAAGAGCGCGCGCACCCGTGCGCCCGACTTCGGCACGACCGTGGCCAGCGGCCCGCCGGCCTCCGTGTACCCGTCGGGCGGATAGTCCGCGGAGCGCGCTACTTCGTGCTCGACGAGCTGCAGGGCGCTTCGCAGGCAGCTGATCGCCTGGGTGTATTCCTGTCGCTGGGAGAGCGCATCCGCCATCCCCAGATAGCGGCTTGCGACCTCGGCTCCGACGGATCCCTGGGCCAGTTGCGACAGGACCTCCCGGTACGTTCGAAAAGCGCCGGGCAGATCGCCCAGATGGGCCATGGCGCCGGCTTTTGCGTGGACGAGTTGCGGCGTGGCGAAAAAGCGGTCTCGCGGCAGGCGGTCAAGGGTCTCCTTCAAGAACACGGGAGCGCTGTCGAGGAGCATGTCGGCCTGAGCCGTGACGAGCCGGATCACCCGCTCCCAGTCCTGGATTTCGACCGCGTGGTGGATCGCCTCCTGCCACTGGCCCAGCTCCTCGTACCTCTGCGCGATCCCCGCATGGAGCTCCCGCCT
Organism: Candidatus Zixiibacteriota bacterium; assembly: GCA_035574315.1. Classification (NCBI taxonomy): domain Bacteria; kingdom Pseudomonadati; phylum Candidatus Zixiibacteriota; species Candidatus Zixiibacteriota bacterium. The sequence goes on along the minus strand of DATLYW010000012.1, from coordinate 130,451 downwards.
GGCCTGCGGCCCTTCGACCGCAACCAGCTTTTCCTTGAGAAACTGGCGAAAAAAATCGTGCAGCTCGTAGCTGGTGGAGTCTAACGGGCGGATCAGGGGAAGCAGGGTTCTCTGGAGGTCGGGGAGAAATACGGCCGCGCTCTGCGTCCCGATCAGCTCGCCGACGGTGGCGGGATCGATGGTGTTGAGGAGCGAGGCGCGGCGTAAGAACGCCTGCTCTTCGGCGGGGCGCGACGCGTAAAATTCCTCGGCGAGCGAATTGAACGCCTCGCGCCCGGTGGAATATTGCTGGTCCGCCCTGGAAAGCCGCTTGCTGAGGGTGGCGCAGAATCGAAGCAGCCAGGTGGGGTGTTTCTCGATCAGCTCGTTCCACGCGTCGCGGCTGAGCTTCCAGAGGGCGGTGTCTTTGATTGTGACGATCGTGGCCGAACGGGGCTCCCCCGATAGCAGCGCCATCTCGCCGAACCAGTCCTGCGGTCCCAGGACCGCGATGATCTCCGATCTTCCGCTCGGTCCCGCAATGACCACCTGGACGGCTCCCGACTGGATCAGGTAGAAGGCGTCGCCTTCGTCTCCCTGGGCAAATACGGTCACGCCCGGGCCGAGCGAGACCTCGTCCATCTTGCCGAGGATCTTGGCGATGTCTTCGCGCGAAAGCCCCGAGAAGATCGGAATGCTTCGTATGCTTTCGGCGACATCGTTCATGGCCGTTCAGCGGATGACCCGGTCGGCTCTTTTCAGCATGTCGGGCGGAAAACGGAGGCCAATGACGTTTGCGGTCCGGTAGTTGAGCGTCAGCTCGAACTTCCCGGCGCGCTGGATCGGCAGGCTCCCGGGGGGACGGCCTTTGATGATTTCGACCACGAGGTGCGCGGCCTGGCGCCCCATTTCGTGGTAGTCCGGGCCATAGGCGGCGGTCGCCCCCCTGATCGCCCAGACTTCTTCGTGGAACATCGAAGGCAGCTTCTTCCGCCGCGCCGTATCGAAAATAAAATCGCCCTCGCCCTCGATCAGGTCGTCCGGCATGTGAAAGAGAGCGTCGCCGCCGGTGGTTTGAAGCGCGCCCAGCGTCGCCCGCAGCTCGTCGGTCGACTTGACCCCGCGCCCCAGGAGATCGACTCCGAGGCGCGGCGCCGCTTCGGCGACGAGGGCGTAATTGGCGCGCGAGAACCTGTCGTTGGCGTCATAGAAAACGACGACGCGCCGCAGCGCCGGGATCAGCTCCTTCAGGAGCTGCAGGCGTCTTTCCGTGGCCTGGAGGGCAAAGCCCGCCACGCCGGTAAGGTTTCCTCCCGATCCCCCAACCTCTTTGACCAGGCCCAGCGCCACCGGGTCGGCCGGATGGACGAAGACCACGGGAATTTCGGTGGTGGCCGCCTTTGCCGCTCGGGTCGCCCGCGTGCCCATGGTGAAGATCACGTCCGTCTTCGCCGCCGCAAGGTCGCGGGCTGCAGGCTCCAGCGCGGCGCGGTCGCCTTTGGTGTTGCGGATTTCCAGTAAGAGAGTGCGGGGCTCGCGGTATCCCAGTTTCCGGAGCTCTTCGCGCAATCCCTTGGTTGCCTGCGACTGCGGGCGGTCGAGCTCCGGGAGCAGAATCCCCAGACGCGGCGGCGTGCGTGCCTGAGCCCCTGCAAGAGCAGGGGCCGCCAGCAACAGGAGCGCGAGGGCAAGCGTTTTCATCATCGCCTCGGCTGAAACCGGGCCCGGTCGCCGCCCGGGTTCGTCCGCGTGGTCGGTCGGGAAAGCACTATATCTACTTCAGCTGGGTCGGCTACTGCAAACGGGCAAAAGCCTCCCGAGAAGCAGACCGGAAAAAGCAGCATCGCCGTTCGAAATCCTCCGTGGTCTAACGGACGGCAAGGATGTTGAACGCTGCAATCGGGCGATTGAAGCCTTTCAGCTCGAACTCGCCGACCGCCTCGGCATGCACGGCATATTCGATCCTCACGAGGGTTTTCCGATTGGTGAGGATTTGACCGCCCTTCGCCTCGCCGCACAGACGCGCCGCCAGATTGGTCACGTTGCCGATGGCGCCGTAATCGAGCCTCCCTTCGAACCCGATGTTGCCGAGGGTGGCGTAGCCCGCCGCCAGCCCGATGCCGAGATCCAGCTCATAGCCGTTCTTGAGCCATTCTCGGCGCAGCTCGCCGACGCGCGCGCATGGCGAGCGACATGCGCGCGGCCTTTTCCGTATGATCCCGGCAGGGAATCGGGTCGTTGAAAAACACCATGATACCGTCGCCCGCAAAGCGCTCGAGCGTGCCGCCGAACTCGAAGATCAGCTTTCCCATCTCCGCGTGGTAGTGGCGCAGGACCTCCATCACCTCTTCGGGCTCCGCGCCCTCCGAGAACGCCGTAAACCCGCGCAGATCGAGGAAAACCACGGTGATCTCGCGCCGGTGGCTCTTGAAGAGATCCTGGTCCTCCCTGAGGATCGTGTCGGCCACCTGAGGTGAGAGGTAGCGTTTGAGACGGTTCATCCGCTGCAGCTCTTCGACCTGCCGGGCAACCCTGTCCGTGAGGGTCCGGTTCCATTCCTGGAGCGCGTCGTGCATTTGCTTGAGGCGCAGCATGGCGCGAACCCGAGCCAGGAGCTCGACCGAATCGAACGGCTTGACGACGTAGTCCTCGGCGCCCGCGTCGAGGCCGCGGACCTTGTCCTCCTGTGTCGCCTTGGCGGTGAGCAGGACCACGGGAATTCCCTTGAAGGTATCGTCGGCCCTGAGGCGCTTGAGGACCTCGATGCCGTTCATTCGGGGCATCATGTAGTCGAGCAGGATGAGGTCGGGAAGGAAGCGCGGGATTTTTTCCAGAGCCTCGATGCCGTCGGCAGCCCTTTCGATCGCGTATCCCTGCTCGGCCAGCTCCTGCTCGAGGAGATCGAGGTTGAACGGCTCGTCGTCGACGATGAGGATCTTTCCCGCCATCGGCCCTGCCCCGGCGTCTGACGCCTCCGGCCCCCTAGCGAACGACCCTGTCGGCCCTCGCGACCGCTTCGGGCGGCATCGAAAGCCCGAGTTTCGCCGCGGTTCCGAGGTGGATCACCCACTCGAACCTGATCGGCTCGGTCATCGACAAGTCGCCGGGCCTGAGTCCCTTGAAGATCTGATCGATGTACCAGGCGGAGCGCCGGGCGAGGTCATTGAGGTCGACCGCATAGCTCATCAGCCCTCCGGCCTCGACGTAGTCGCTTCGCGGATAGATCGCCGGCACTCGATGTCTTGCCGCCAATCCGACGAGCGCCTCGATGTGGCTGTTGAACAGCGCATCGGCGGCCAGGAACAGCGAGTCGGCGCTCCTGGCGATTGCGCCGAAGGCCCGGTCGAAATCGCCGGGGCCTCGCACCGCGACCAGCTCTGCGGTCATGCCGAGCGTCCGGGCGCCGAGCTCGACCTCGTTGAAAGTCCGCTCGTGTGCGGGATTGGCGGCGTTGGAGAGAACCGCCGCGCGCCGGATCGTCGGAACCGCGCGCTTCAAGATCTCCAGCCGTTTTCCCAGGAAATCGGGGGAGCGCCTGGACACGCCCGTGACGTTGCCTCCGGGATAGGTGAAGCTCTTCACCAGCCCCGCCCTGACGAGGTCGCCAGCCCCGGCGGCAACGATCGGAACCGTGGCGGTCGCTTGTCTGGCGGCCACGGCGACCCGGGTGCCGCCGACAACGATCACATCGACTCCGGCCTCCACCAGTTCCCGGGCGAGGGCCGGCAGCCGCTCCAGCCGGCCTTCCGCGTAGCGATATTCAAACACGACGTTCCCGTTCTCGCGATAGCCCAGGTCGCGCAGCCCCGCTCGTAAAGCTTCCTCGCGGGAGGCGTTGAGCGCGCGGCTGCTCGAGGCGAGCACGCCAATTTTCCAGACTTTCACCTCGTGCTGCGCGAAAGCGAACTTCCAGCAGAGCGGGAGGAACGCCAGGACACTCCCCAGGACCGGCTTGCAGAGTCTCATGAATTCCCCCTCTGGAACGGTCGCGCTATCCGATGAACCTTTTTACCTTTTCGATCAGCAGGATCTCGTCGATCGGCTTTGCGATGTAATCGTCGCAGCCGGCCGCGCGCGCCTGCATCTCGTCACCGACCATGGCATGGGAGGTCACCGCGATCACGGGAATGTGGCGAAGCTCGTCGTTGGCCTTGAGGCGGCGGGTGGCCTCCCAGCCATCCATCACCGGCATCCCGAGGTCCATGAGAATCAGATCGGGCCGCTCCCGCTCGGCTTTTGCCAGCCCCTCCTCTCCGTTGGCGGCCTCCAGGACATGGTAGTCGTCGCCGAGCAGCTGAACGACGAGATCACGATTGAGTTCGGTGTCGTCCACCACGAGAATCGTCTTCTGTGCCATGCTGCCTCCGCTCTCGACGCGCGTCCGGCTCGCGGGTCTCCAGAAAACGGCTACGCCGCCGGCGGGCACGCCGGCAGGGTCACCGTGAACGTCGAACCCTTGCCCTCCTCGCTTTCGACCGAGATCTCTCCGCCGAGCAAGTTCACCAGGCGTTTCACGATCGCCAGCCCCAGGCCGGTCCCCCCGTATTTCCGGGTGGTCGACATGTCCACCTGGCGAAACTCCTCGAAAATGTAGTCGAGGGCTTCCTTCTTCATGCCGATCCCGGTGTCGGAAACCGCAAGCTCGAGAGTCCCGTCATGGTTGACCGCCCGAATCCGGATCTCGCCTCGTTCCGTGAATTTCACGGAGTTGCTCAAAAGATTGATGATGACCTGCTTGAGCTTGTCCCGGTCGGTTCTGACCAGAGGAATGTCGGGGGCGAGATCGGTCACCAGCCGCACTCGCCCGTCTTTCAGCATCGGTTCCACGGTGGCCGTGGCCAGCCGCACGACCTCCTCCAGCTTGAAGGTCTCCGCGAACACCTCCATGCGGCCGGCCTCGATCTTGGATAGGTCGAGCAGGCCGTTGATGAGGCTCAGCAGGTGCTCCGAGCTGACCACGACCTTCTGGAGATTTTCTTTTTGCAGCGGGGAAATCATCCCCTCGGTCCGCCGCAGCACCAGGCGCGTGAAACCGATGATCGAGTTGAGCGGCGTCCGCAGCTCGTGACTCACATTGGCGAGAAATTGCGATTTGTGCTTGTTGGCGGCTTCGAGCTGGGCGTTTTTCTCCTGAATCTCCCGGAACAGCCGTACGTTCTCGATGGCGATCATCGCCTGATCGGCGAAGGTGTTGAGCAGGGCGATTTGCTTGTCCGAGAAAGGCCGGACCTCCGCGCGGCGGATCAGGATGACTCCGATCGGCGTCCCTTTTCGCAGCACCGGAGCGGCGAGCACCGTCCGGTTCCCGTACTTTTCCGCAAACGCCCGGCTTCTCGGGAATTCGGAGGAAGCCAGGAGGTCATCGACGTGAACGGTCTTGGCGTCGAGGAAAGCGCTGCCCCCCACCGAATCGCGCGAGATGACCAGCCGCCCCCCGGTCGCGGCGCCGATTCCGATGGGACCGTGGTGCGCCGCCAGATGCAGCTCGCCGTGGGCTTCCAGGAGGATCGCGGCGTCCCGGGCGTCGCAGAGCCGGGCGGCGCTCTCGGCGACGGCGTCGAGGACCGGTCGCGCGTCGGCCGGCGATTCGGCGATCACCCGCAGGATCGCGCTCGTCGCCATCTGCTGCTCCAGGGATTCCGTCAGCTCGCGCGTGCGGTCTTCGACCTTTCGCTCCAGATTGGCGTAGGAGTCCCTGAGTTGCTCCGCCATCCGATTGAACTCTTCCGCCACGGACTGGAGCTCGTCCCCGGTCTGGATGTCGAGCCGGTGATCCAGGTCGCCGCCGCCGATCCGCTGCGCGCCTTGACGAAGAACGCGCAGCGGCCGGACCACGCGACGCGCCACCAGCAGACTTGCGATGAGCGCCATGCCGAGACCCACGAGCAGCAGCGTGGAGGTACGCAGCATGGAAGCGTAGAGCGGCTCGTAAGCCTCCGCGACAGGCCGTTCGATGAACACCGCCCAGTTCAGGGCCGGAATCGTCGCACGCGAGCTGAACACCCGCTGCCCCTGCAGGCTCGTTGCGATTTGCGCCTCCGTCGGGGCAGCGGTGCTGAACGCCGCCTGGACCTGAGCCAGCTTGCCTGCGTTGCGCCGTTGCAGCACGAGGCTGATGTCCGGATGCGCGATCAGATCCCCCGAGCGCGCCACCAGATAGGCGTAGCCGGCCTTGCCCACCTTGATCGCGGAGACGACGTCGCCGATGTACTTCAGGTTGACTTCCGCCTGCAGCACGCCGATGACATCGCCCGCAAAGCGCTCGATGGGGACGGCGATGGTCATGTAGGGCTCCGATCCGCGAACGAAGTAGACCCCGCCGAAATAGGATTTGCCTTGCCGCGCGACCCAAAAAGGCTCCGTCGCGGAGGCGTTCCCGTTGGCGCCGGGCAGTATCGCGCGCAGCCGCGAGGCCTGAGCCCGCACCCGGCCATCCTCTCCCCAGGCGACTGCCTCGGTGACGGCCGGAGCGATCAGGAGAAGCCGTTCGAGCTCCAGCCGGTAGCCGACCGTAAGGCCGCCCTGGGCGATCTCCCGGCTGCGGGTCGCGGCCTTCAGGATATTGTGGATCTCCTGGACGAACCGCTCGATCTTGAAAGCCGCGGATGCGGTGATTTCCTGCTGCAGCAGGCTGAGGTGGACCTTGGTTTCCTGGTAGCGAAAGTAGATCTCCACCACGCCGCTGGTGATCAAGCCGCCGCTGATCAAGACCACGGAAAGCAGGAAATAGCGGCGCACAAGCCGGCCGCCGCCGGGCCGCGGCCTGAACGGATTGGGCAGATGCATTTGGAGGCGTCCCGGCATGGAGGCTTTACTGGCGAACGACCCTCCGGCGCCGGCCCTCGCTTCCCGTGGACCTCATCGGATGACTCGCTCCGCCCGCGCCAGCAGAGACGGCGGAACCGTGACGCCGATCTGCTTCGCGGTTCGCAAGTTGATCACCAGCTGCAGTTTCGCCGGCCGCTCCACCGGCAACCTTCCCGCGTCGGCTCCCCTCAGGATCCGGTCGACCAGTCGCGCCGCTTCCCGCGCGGCGTCGCTGTCGCTCGCGCCGTAACTGATGAGAGCGTCGGCTGTGCTTTCGCTACGGGTGTGAAAGATCGAGGGGAGCCTGCGCGCATTGGCGAGCCGGATGATCGTTCGATAGTGGCCGGTGGGAAAGCCGCCGGGAATCGATAGATAGGCATCGACGTCGGCCGAGCCTGCGATGGCCTCCAGCAGCTGCGTTCGCGTGCGCGCCTCGCGCTCCACGAGCACTGCGCCCAGCGCGGCGCTGGCTTGGCGCGCCACCAGAAGGCCCTGCCTCGGAGAGGCGTCTCCGGGATCGTAGGCAACGAGCACCCGGCGAATAGCAGGGGAAAGCTCTTTGAGAAGCTCGAGCCGTTTGCCGGAAAGTTCCGGGTATTCATTTGCCGGAAAGTTCCGGGTATTCAAAGGTCATCCCGGTGGTGCGGCGTCCGGGGCGAGCCAGGCTGTCCACCAGCCCGGAGGCTACCGGATCGCCGGGGGTAATGAACACGATGGGGACTTCTTTGGACGCGGCGCGTGCCGGCTTGACGAGCCTTGAGCCGATGAGAAACAAAACGCGGGTGTCCTTCTGCACGAGCCGCTCGACGACCGCCGTCGCCGATTTTTTCTCCGCTCTCGCAATCTTTACTTCTTCGACGTGGATACTCTCGGACGTGTAACCGGCTTGCTCGAGCCCCTTTCTGAGCCCGGAGAGCACCTCGGAAAACCGAGGCTCTTCCGGCGCCCCGATGACCGCGATCCGCGATACATTTTGAGCCTGCGCCGCGGAAACAGGAAAGAGCAGGGCAGACATGAGGCCGAAAAAAAAAGGGGCGGATTCTGTCGCCGAAGCACATGCCGACCGGGCTCCGCCGCCTGACTGCTCTCTTTATCATTGCGCTCTCCGAAAGCCGGTAACCGAAGGCTCCCTTGGGACCCGCACGGCGCTCACCATAGATACCCTGGGCAAGGCGAATGCCAGCGGCCCGGCACGCAAAGCTCTCGCCAACTCTCGCTATTTCAAGTGGTTCGCGATACAGCAACCTGTAGCGAAGCTCTCGAGTCGCCCGCAGGTGTTGCTGTTTTGATACGCCGGGGTAGCAGAACTGCTGCAGTCGGGACGGCCGATCCCGCGGGTTTCGTCGCTTGCACCCTCGAGGCCTTACCCCTATATTGCCGTTGTTCGGAAACGCGCTCATGAATCAGACCTGGCTCGTGACGGGTTTTTTCTTTGCGTTGCTGGCGACCATCCTGTACGGCGCCTTCCTGATCTTGAGCCCCTTTCTCAGGGCGATCACTTGGGCGGCGATTCTCGCCATCCTGGTGTATCCTGCTTACGTCTGGCTTCTCAGGAAGCTCGGCGGGCGGGCCACGGCGGCTGCTTTGATCATTATCACGTTGATCACCCTTCTGGTCGTGCTCCCCGGCATTCGCGTTGCGGGATACCTGTCGACCGAGGCGGTCGAGCTGGTCCGCTCGGTCGGATCGTTGATGTCGCGCGAGGGCGTGGAAGAGTGGAAGCAGAAGGCCTGGGTCCAGCAGCTTATCAGCTGGTGGAGCGTGCTCGGCGTCGAGCTCGCGGCGCTCGATTTCCAGTTCAACTGGAAAGAAATCCTGATCCGGGGCGCCCAGCTCTCTTCGGGAGCGCTCGTTGCCCACATCACGGAAGTGGCCCAGGATATTTTACGGTTTGTCGCCAACTTCGTCCTCGTGCTCATCACGCTTTTCTTTTTTCTGCGGGACGGGTCGGCGTTTTTTCAGCGCGTGCGCCGCTTGCTTCCGATGGATCCGGAGCACCAGGAGCGGCTCTTCCAGCACGTGGTCAACGCAGTTTCGGCGGTGGTTCACGGCTGTATCGTGGTGGCGATGGTTCAAGGGCTGCTGGCAGGGGTGGCGTACTGGGCGCTGGGCGTGCCCTACGCCATTCTCTGGGGCGCGGTCACTACTCTGGCCGCTCTCTTTCCGGTCGGGGGCACCACTCTCGTCACCGTTCCGGCGTCGATCTATCTCTTTCTCGAAGGGGAAAACGTGCGCGGCTTTCTTCTCCTCGTTTTTTCCCTGGGAGTGGTGGGCGTCATCGACAACGTGCTCAAGCCGATCCTGATCGGGAGCCGACTGCAATTGCCGGTCTTGTTCCTTTTTTTCGGGATCCTGGGCGGGCTGGCGGTGTTCGGCGCTCTCGGCTTCATCCTGGGCCCGGTGGTGCTGGCGTTGCTGGCAGCCCTCCTGGATCTCTATTCCGAAGAATACGCCGCGCAGTAGGCGTGGCGGAGAAGGCCGCGATTCTCAGGAGGAAACGATGTCTGAAACATCCGAAGACGTGCAGATCAAGCGCGAGATCTTGCTCGAGGCGGACGCGGAAACCCTGGAAAGGATGCGCAAGGTCGGACGGGCGCGAGGGTTTACCGTCTATTGCGACGAGGCGGAGCGCACCGGCGGCGACAACAGCGCACCGCCGCCGCTGGCGTATTTCGGGCTGTCCCTGGCTTTTTGACTGCTCACGCAGATTTCCCGGTACGGGGAAATGCTCAAGGCCAGGATCGCCAAAGCCAGGGTGTCCGTGGCGGCCAGATTCAGGAGCGAGGGATCGGTGTTGCGGGAAACGGTGCAAGCGGTAGGCTTGGGACTGGAGGTGAGCTGCCAGCTGGAGTCCGCCGACCCGCCCGAAAGGATCGCCGCCGTCGTGCGCAACGCCGAAAACGGCTGTTACGTGATGCAGACGATCTTGAAACCGACGCCGGTCGCACGCCGCTTCACGCTCAACGGAACGGCTTTCGATCCCGGAGCTTATCCCGGGAAAAAAGGCTCGTAGCAGAGGTTGTCGTCCATGAATTCCTGGATCATCGAGGCCAACGACTCGGACTTCGACGCGAAGGTGATCGAGCGCTCGAGGACGGTCCCCGTCGTGGTCGATTTTTGGGCGCCATGGTGCGGTCCGTGCCGTGTTCTCGGGCCTATCCTGGAAAGGCTCGCCGACGAGTACGGGGGCGAGTTCGTGCTCGCCAAAGTGAATGTCGACGACAATCCCGGGCTCGCGGCCGAGTTCGGCATCCAGGGGATTCCCGCCGTGAAGCTGTTCCGGAACGGGGAAGTCGTCGGCGAGTTCACCGGCGCTCTGCCGGAAACGGCGGTCCGCCAGGTGCTGGCGCGCTTTCTGCCGACCGCCGCCGACAGAAAGGCAAAGGAAGCGGCTGCGCTCGAGAGCGAGGGCAAAGTCGGCCAGGCCAAAGCGGCCTATCAGGCGGCGCTCGCCGAGGACCCGCACAACGCGGCGGCTTTGCTGGGTCTCGGCCGGCTCGCGGCCGCCGAGGGAAACGCGCGGGAGGCCCTGGACTACCTCGAGCGGGTTCCGGTGACGGCGGGCGAGCGCAAGGAGGCGGAACGTCTCATCGCACGGCTGCGGCTGCAGGCCGAGGGAGGAGAGGATGAGGCGGCGCTGCGCGCCGAGCTCCGCGCCGATCCGCAGAACATCGACGCGCGGTTTCGTCTGGGCCAGACGCTTGCCGCCAAGGAGAACTATGCGGAAGCCCTGGAGGCTTTCCTCGCCGTCGTGAAGGCCGATCGGGGATTTCGCGACGATGCGGCGCGCAAAGCGATGGTTCAAATCTTCGACGTGCTCGGCAGCGACCATCCGCTGACCGAAAAGTTCCGCTCCGAGCTGGCCAAGGTGCTTTTCAGCTGACCGGAATCCCGCCGAGGCGGGGGCCGCCGACCGCCGGCGGGATCCCGCGCCACGCCCCATGGAGACGCAAGCGTCGTCGCTGGAGAACCGAATCCAGGATCTGGCCCGGGCGCTTTACCGTTCGGCCGCGAAGCACAAACCATCCATCTTCGAGCCGCGCGACTGGCTCGGCAAGATGGTCGAATGGTCGCTGCGCGACGAGGCGCTGCGCGTGGCGCTGTTTCGTTTCGTCGACGTGTTGCCGTCGCTTCGCACCGCAGGGGAAATCGGCCGCCACCTCGAGGACTACTTCTCGCGCGTCGACCATGCCTTCGGCGGACTGGTGATGCTGGCTCAGGCCTTGCACGCCGGCTGGATGTTCGCGCCGGTCGTCAGGCAGAATCTCGAACGCCTGGCGCGGCGGTTCATCGCGGAGGAGGACCGAGAGTCGCTCCGGCGGGTGATCGAGATGCTGCGCGGCGAGCCGGCGGCGTTCACGCTCGACGTCGTCGGCGAGGCGACGGTCAGCGACCGCGAAGCGCTGGCGATTCAGTGCCGCTATCTCGATCTCTTGCAGAACCTTGCCTCGATGGCGCGGAGCTGGCGGGAAATTCCGCAGATCGACCGCGGGCCGGCCGGCCCGCTGCCGAGAGTCCATCTTTCCCTCAAGCTCTCCGCGCTCTGCCCGCGCTTCGATCCGCTGGACCCCGACAGCGAGGCGGTGGTTCGGGAGCGGCTGCGCCCCCTGTTTCGCGAGGCGGCCAGGCTCGGAGCCGCCCTCACGATCGACATGGAACAGCACGCCTTCAAGGATCTCACCGTGAGGATTTTTTGCGGCGTGCTGGAGGAAGAGGAGTTCGCCGCCGAGCCTCCCGCCGCGATCGCCGTTCAGGCTTATTTGCGCGATTCCGAGCGGGACCTGCGGGACCTGCTTTCGTGGGCGGCCGCGCGCAAGCGGCGGATCGGCGTGCGTCTGGTGAAAGGCGCCTACTGGGACAGCGAGATCGCATGGGCGCGGCAAAAGGGGTGGCCGATTCCGGTGTTCCTGGAGAAGAGCGAGACGGACGCGAATTACGAGCGGCTGACGCGGCTGTTGCTGGAGAATTCGGACGTGGCCGACGCCGCGTTCGGCACGCACAACATCCGCAGCATCGCCCAGGCGATCGTCACGGCCGGCGAGCTCGGCGTCGCGCCGGCCGGCTACGAGTTCCAGATGCTGTACGGCATGGGGGAACCGATTCGCCGCGCGGTGATCCAAAACGGCCAGCGGGTGCGCGTCTATCTTCCAACGGGAAGGCTGCTGCCGGGGATGGCTTACCTGATCCGCCGCCTGATGGAGAACACGTCGAACACATCGTTTCTCCGGCAGGCCTACGTCGAGGAAGCGGCCGTCGAGCAGCTTATCTTGCCGCCGCAGCCGCGGCGACCGAGCCAGCGATCGCCGCGCCAGCGAACCGGTGAGGGACTGGACGCGCCTTTTCGCAACGAGCCGGTGCTCGATTTCTCCGTCCGGGAGAACCGCGAGCGCTTCGCCGAAGAACTGAGACAGATCCGCCGCAAGTTCGGGCGGAGCTATCCGCTGGTCGTCGGCGGCGAGGAGATCGAGACCGGCCGGTGGCTCGAATCGGTCAACCCCGCCGCTCCGCGGGAGATCGTCGGGCGGGCGGCGGCGGCCGGACGGCACGAAATCGAACGCGCAGTCGAGGCCGCGTCCGCCTTTTTCCCGAAGTGGCGCGCCACACCGGCCCGGCAAAGGGCGGAGTTGCTGACGCGGGCGGCCGCGATCATGCGCAAGAGGCGGTTCGAGCTCGCCGCCTGGGAGCTCTTCGAGGTCGGGAAGGGATGGCGCGAGGCGGACGCGGACGTCGTCGAGGCGATCGATTATCTCGAGTACTACGCGCGGGAGAGCCTGCGCCTGGCCCAACCGCGGCGCACCCAGGAAATTCCCGGCGAATTGGATCTCTATTTTTACGAGCCGCGGGGCGTGGCGGCGGTGATCGCGCCGTGGAACTTCCCCCTGGCGATTCTCACCGGCATGACGGCCGCGGCGCTCGCGACCGGCAACTGCGTCGTCGTCAAACCGGCCGAACAGTCGCCGGTCACGGGCGCCTTGATGCTGGAGATCCTGCGGGAAGCGGGAGTGCCGGACGGCGCCTGTCACCTGCTGCAGGGCGGCGGCGACGTCGGCGGCGCGCTCGTGCGTCACACGGCGATTCACGTGATCGCCTTTACCGGCTCCCTCGCGGTCGGATTGGAGATCCTGCGGGCGGCTTACGATCATCAGCCCGGCCAGGAGCACATCAAGCGGGTCGTTTGCGAGATGGGAGGGAAGAACGCGATCATCGTCGACAGCGACGCCGATCTCGACGAGGCGATCCAGCACACCGTGGAGTCCGCCTTCGGCTATCAGGGGCAGAAGTGCTCCGCGGCCTCGCGACTGGTGCTCCTCGACGAGATCCACGATCTCGTGCTCGGCCGCCTAACCGAAGCGGTCAAGAGCCTCAAGATCGGCCCACCCGAGGATCCGCGAAATTTTCTCGGGCCGGTGATCGACGCGGAAGCCCGGGAAAGGATCCTGGATTACATCGAGCTCGGCAAGCGGGAAGGAAGCTGCGTTCTTGAAAGGGCCGCGCCCGCGGAAGGTTATTTCGTGGGCCCGGCGATCTTCAGCGACGTCGAGTGCCACCACCGGCTCGCCAACGAGGAGATCTTCGGCCCGGTTCTGGCCGTGCTTCGGGCGCGCGATTTCGATCACGCGCTGGAGATCGCAACGCGCTCGTCCTACGCCTTGACCGGGGGGCTTTTTTCCCGTGCCCCCCGCCACATCGAAAAGGCGCGCCAGGCGTTTCGCGTCGGCAACCTTTACATCAACCGGGGCATTACCGGAGCCGTGGTCGAGCGGCACCCCTTCGGCGGGCTCAAGCTTTCCGGTATCGGCTCCAAGGCGGGTGGACCGGATTACCTCCTGCAGTTCGTCGAGCCGCGAACCGTTTCCGAAAACACCCTGCGTCACGGCTTCGTGCCTCCCGAGGAGCTCAGAAGACAATGAAGCGAGAGATGCGCCGGGGATGAAGGCGGCGAAATCGCGCCCGCCGGCGTGCTACCGCGCCCCGTGGTGGCTTCCCGGTGGCCATCTCCAGACCCTCTACGCCTACTTCGCCGCGCTCGGCACCGTGCGCTTCCGGCGCGAGCGGTGGGAAACTGACGACGGCGATTTCATCGATCTCGACTGGACGCAAACCCAGGCCGCTCCGTCCCGGCTGGTCGTCCTGCTCCACGGGCTCGAAGGCTGCTCCCGAAGCCACTACGCGGTGAACCTCATGCGGGAGCTCGCTCGCCGGGGATGGGGAGGCGTGGTGGCTCACTTCCGCGGCTGCAGCGGAGAAAACAACCGGCTCGCCCGTGCTTATCATTCGGGAGACACCGGCGAGGTCGACTGGCTTATGGGGCGCCTGCGGCGGCTGCTTCCCGCCGCGAGGCTGCACGCGGTTGGCGTTTCTCTGGGAGGAAACGTGCTGCTCAAGTGGCTGGGGGAGCAGGGCGACCGGGCCGCCCCCACGGTCGCCAGCGCGGCCGCCGTCTCCGCTCCGGTGGATCTGACCGTTGCCGTTTCCGTCTTGGATCGCGGATGGAACAGGCTCCTCTACACGCGCCATTTCCTTGGGAGCCTGAAAAAAAAGACGGCGGCAAAAATCGCGGTGCATGGCCTTGAGCTGGACCCCGCGGCGCTCAAGGCGGCTTCGACGTTTCGCGAGTTCGACGCGCTCTACACCGCACCGGTTCACGGTTTCGAGAGCGCCGAGCAGTACTGGCGCGTCTCGAGCAGCAAGCCTTACCTGAAGTCGATCGCCGTCCCGACCCTGATGATCAATGCGCGCAACGATCCGTTCTTCCCGGCAAGCTCCCTTCCGGGACCCGAGGAAGTTTCTGGCGTGGTCACGCTCGAATACCCGGCAGCGGGGGGACATGCGGGGTTCGTCTCCGGCCCGTTTCCCGGCCATTTGCGATGGCTCCCGCGGCGAATCGTCCGCTTTTTCGCCGAAACCGGCGGCGGGCCAGGCAACCGCTGACGTTCCGGGCTCAGGGCGTGAAGACTTCGTTGGCCGAAGAAAAAGTAGCGCCGGGCTGCGGGCCTCCCGAGATGACGTAAATCGAACCGCCGAGCACCGCGGCGCCGAGACCGTGGCGCGCCGTCGGCATCGCCGCCCAGGTCTGCCAGCGGTCGCGGGCGGGATCGTAGGACTCGACCTCGCGGTGGGTTCCCCGCCCCGATTCGCCCCCGAAGACGAAAATCCTTCCGCCCAGGGCCGCCGCGGCGATGCCGCTCCTGACGGTCGGCAGCGGCGCGCGCCTGCGCCAGCTGCCGGCGGCGGGGTCGTACTCCTCGTTGACGGCGATGCTGCGATGGTGCCGGCCGTCGATGCGGCCGCCCAAGGCGTAGAGCCGGTCCCCCGAGACGGCGACCGCATGGTGGTCGCGGGGGGTGGGCAGGCGCGCCAACGTCTCCCAGCGATTCCTGGCGGGATCGTAACACTCGTGCGCGCCCGTGTTCGCGCGTCGAATCCCGATCCCGCCCAGGGCGCAGATCCGGCCTCCGACCACGGCTGCCGAGAGAGCGCCGCGCGCGGTCGGCATGCGCGTGAGGAGCGTCCATTCGTCCGAGGCCGGATCGTATCGATAGACCGTATCGGTTACGCCCCCGTTCGAGCCAAAGCCGCCGACGACGTAAATCCTGCCGTCCAGCGAGACGGCGGCGACATGATGCAGAGAGCGAGGCAGCGGCGCCCGGCTCCGCCAGCTGTCACTGGCCGGATCGTATGCTTCGACTGCGTCTCCGTGACGGCCGTAGCCGCCTATCACGAAGATCCTGCCTGTCGCCGCGGCGAGGGCGACCTCGGTCCGGGCGGTCGGCATCGGGGCCCGGGTCTCCCACTTGCCGGCGAGCTGCGCGGCGGCATGTTCGGCGCCGAGCAGCGCAGCGAGCGCGGCGAACGCGAGGGCCGGAAGTTTTCCCAACCGGGCCGTCTGCAGCACTGCTTTTCGCAGGCGGTCGGCGCGCCCGTCCGCTGTCATGAGGATCGGGGATAGGGGTTTTCCAGGGCGTTTTTTTCCATCAGGGAGTGAAGGTCGACCATGGTAAACGCGCAGTATCGCGGGTCGTAGCCGAGCCTCGAGGCGGTCAGCCCCCGCTCGAGAATGCGCTGGAGGATCATACGGTTCAGCGGCCCGTGGCCCATCCTTCCTTCGTGCTGAACCAGATCCGCCTCGGCGTGCGCCGTGAAGTAAATCGCCTGCCTTTTGGTCAAGCCGTAGTGCGAAACCAGCGCTTTCGCCCATTGCTTGGACCAGTGGGCGAGCGTCTCCTCGTAGGCGTGAAGCGCCCAGAGCTCGAGAATCGAGCCGTCCTGGAAAAGCCTGCGGCAATAATCGCTGATCGCCCGTCCCGCCGGCGAGGCGGGCTGCTCCAGGATCTCCTCTTTCGAGAGCCCGAGCGCCCTGCCGGTTTCGAGAAGGATCAGCGTGTGGCCCGGAGGCCTGGGAGAGATCAGCTCCTCGGCGACCTTTTCGGCGAAAGCCGGAAGCAAGTCGTGGTTCTCGACGAAAAACGGTAGATGGATGTGATAAGAGACCGCGTTCAGCGCGACCACCTCGACGGAAAAGAGCCCCCAATCCTTGAAGAATCGCCGGATGGAGCCGAGCGGGAGGCTGCCGGCCCGCAGCTCGGTCATGAAGCGGCCGTCGGCGATCGTATTTCGCCAATGGGCGTAGAGGTCCTCGTAAAGCGCGTCAACGTAGGCTTTTGCTTCGGTGGGCTCCATCCGGTGTCGCTGGCGCCGCGGCGAAATCGCGGCCTTTACAGAGTCCGAAAATGTTGTATTGTTAAAGCCCAAAATATTCCCCGTGTCAATCTTTTCGCCGCCGCCGCGGAGGTGGAAAATGGAAACCCTGAGCCCTGAAAATTTTCTCAAGCGACTCGAGCAGGAGCGCGAGGCTTTCTGGGAAAAGATGGCCGTGGAGCGCAAGAGCTACGGAGCGGAAAAGCCGCTCACCCCGGCGGTCGTGTTGCGCCGGCTCCAGTTCGGTTTCGTGATGGAGCGGCGTGCGGCCGAGGTGAGCGCGCCGTGGATCGCGCGGCTCCCGGACCTCGAGCTGCAGCGGGCGCTCTCGGACTACGTCGGCAACGAGCTCAGGCACGCCGCCATCCTGCGCCGGAGGATCAGCGAGCTCGGGGGAGACCCCGACGCGCTGTGGAACCAGCCTTTCAGAGAGCTCGAGGAGCTGTGGAATTTTCACGCCTCGCTCGGCAGCTTCTGCGAGCTGTTCGCGAGCGTGCAATACGGCCACGAGGAGTTCTTCCCGCGCACCTCGAGGTCGTTCATCGAGCGCGTGCAGCCGGTCGATCCCGAGACGGCGGCGATCTACCGCGATACGCTTTTGGCCGAGGAAGAAGGCCACGAGTGGCTCGCGCCCGAGGTTCTTCGGCGGTACGCCAAGGACGCCGAAACCCAGAACAAGTGCGTGGAAGCTTTGAGGAGGGGGTGCGAACTGTTCGGGCGGGCGATTCAGAGCTTCAATCGCAGCATTGCGGCCTGAGACCGGGAGGCCGCGTCGAAGCCGGCGAGCGAGGGCTCAGTGCTTGGGCTCGATTTTCTTGCCGTAGGTCACCTCGCCCTTGTCGACACGGAGAGAAAAGCCGCATTCGGGGTTGGTGCACGCCCAGGCCTTGAAGATCACCGCGGCGCCGTCCTGCCCGTAATCCGACAGGGGGATCAAGACCCCGTTGTTGCATTTCTGGCATCTCGGCAGGTCCATCTCCGCTCCTCCTTCCTTTCACGCACACACCGGAAACCCGATCCGCCCGCGCAGCCGATGAAAAAATTCTAAAGAACCCCCTGCGCGAAATCAAGGTAAGTTTTTCCTTGTAAAAACAACCGCTTGAAGCGACGCTCCGGCACGCTCGAGCGAGCGCGAGCGAAACCGCATGGAGGGAGCTTGCGGGCAAGCCCGAGCGCTTTCAGATCCCGTAGAAAGAGCGGGCGTTTTCCTCGAGCAGCTTTCGGCGCGCGGCGGGCTCGAGATCGTCGCGTCGTTCGAGAAAACGGGCGGTGCCCTGGGTCCGGTCGGCGTGCGGGTAATCCGACGAGTAGATGAACAGGTCCTCGCCGACTTCCCGAAGAACTCGACCCAGGGACTTCTCGTCGCCTTCGCAACCGAAAAAGATCCGCCGCGTGGCGAGGTATTCACTCGGCGGCCGGCTGATCAGGTCCCGGGCGCCGTACCGCGGATTCTCGAAGTGGTCGTCCATGCGTTCGACGTGAGCGGGAATCCAGCCGATACCGCCTTCGAGGAATGCGAAAGTAAGGTTGGGGTAGCGATCGAGGAGGCCGGAGCAGAGCACGCTGGTGAGGCCGGCCATGATCGGGACGATGCCCGCCAGCACCCGGTTGGGGAAGTGGTGCTCGAAAAGGCGGTCGAGAACCGGGAACTGGAGGCTGAAATGGACCGCGATCGGAAGCTTCAGCCGATCCGCCTCGGCGAAAAAAGGGTCGTGGTCCGCATGGTCCAGGCGCCTGGCGCCCGCGGTGCCGTTGATCATGACGGCCGACATCCCAAGCTCCTTGATTCGCGCCGCTTCCCTGGCTGCCCCTTCGGGGTCCTGCAGCGAGACCACGCCCACGCCGCGGAGCCGATCCGGGGCCTGCCGGCAAACCTTTGCGAGCCACGTGTTGTAGGCGCGGCAGACGGCGTTCGCCAGGATCCCGTCGGGCCATGCATTGACGTGCAGCAGAAAACTGGGGTACAGGACCTGCACGTCGATTCCCTCCCGGTCGAGGTCCTCCAGCCTTTCTTTGAGATTCGACAGCGTCTGGCTTCCGACCGAGGCGCGCCGCGCCTGCTGAATCGCCGGGCCCGGCGGCGCGGCCGTTCCGGGCGCGCCGGCTCCCTTCACCGAAGGGCGCTTGTACGAGGTCTGGCCGTCGACCACCCAGAAATTGTAGCCGCGATCGTCGCGGATCAGCCTGGGGCGGTAGTTCCTGAACTCCGGCTCCATGTGCTCGGCGAAAATCTCTTCGGTTTCGAACAGGTGCCCGTCGCCGTCGATGATCATTTTTGGCCTCCTCGTTCGCCTTTCCGAAGATCGGTACGCCGCGGTCAATCGCGCGAGCGCCGGGAGATCGCGTCGGGCGTGATGCCGGCGGACCACGGGTAGGCTTTGGCGCTGTGCGTGCACTTCGTGACCACCAATAGCTCGGCAAAGCGCACGCCGACCGCTTTGGTGTTGATGACCGGTACCCCGAGCTCCGGCTCGAGCTCGCGGGGCTCGACCACGTAGGGGTAGATTTTTCCTCCGAGCGGCAGGATCGCCTGCGCGCCTTCGGCGATCAGCTCTCGCGCCGCCGCCAGGGTGCGCTCGATCACGGTATCGTGGTACGCGGAGAGGTCGCCGGTATCGTAGAGGTTCACGGTCCTGATGCCGGAGAGAAAGGCGGACATGCCGTAGCTCTGCACCAGGCGCAGGGTGTGGGGGATGTGGGTCTGCAGCGGGACGATCACGCCGAAACGATCGCACAGGGAGGCCGCGAAGTGGAGCGACGCCCGGAGAAGGCCGACCACCGGGATGCGAACCGCGAGCCGACTGGCCTCGACGCCGGGATCGAAGGTATTGCTCTGAATCACCGCGTCGAAACCGAGGCGCTCGGCCTCGATCGCTTTTTTCACCAGGGCCGGGGTTTCGAGAATGTGATGGAGGCCGGACAGAGCTTTGCGTTCTTCGAGGAGAGAGAGAACCTCGCCGCCGCCGAGGTCCTCGGGATAGGCGAGCTCGAACTCGGTGCCCGGCGAAGCGTAACTGTACAGCAGCTTCAGAATATGGGATTCCAGCGCCGGGGAATGGCGTTTGTACGAGTGATTGAGAAACATGATGCGCATGACAGACCTCCTGCCGGGTTCCTATCGTGGACTCGATGAAAACGATCGACTCACCGCCGGCGCGCCCGACGAGCGAAGGATCTCCGTTCGTCGGCCGTTACGCCGTCCACCGATCCCTTGCTCCTCCGCCGAGCTGGTATTTCACAGCGTGTCGAAGAGCCTCCCGTAGCCCCGAATCGGATCGTGGATGCCGAGCACCCTGAAACAATTCCACAGGGTCGCCAGAGCGCTGCTGATCACCGGCGCTCCGAGGTCGCGCTCCAGGTACTCGACGTATTCCACGGTCGGCCACGAGCTCGACGGCAGGTACAAAACGTCGGGGCGGTCCGCTTCCCGGAAGACCTTCTTGCCGTAGCGGTAGACGTAGCTGAAATCGAGGTTCGGCTTTTCGATCGACGCGAGCCCGGTTTCGACGGTCGAGAGCCCGGCAACCTCGAATCCCCGCTGTCTGACGTAGGCGGCGAGCTTCTCCCCCAGTTCAGGCTTGCCGTAGGCGGTGGCGATCGCCAGGCGCTTGACGCCAAGGGCGTGAAACGCATCGATCGCGGACGAAAGCGTCGTGATGGCAGGCAGCCCCGAGAGGTCGGCGAGCCGCTTGAGGACCGTTTCCGGCCCCTGCGGTCCGCCGGAGAGCAAAACCGGGATGCCCGCCCCGAGGATCAGGTCGGCCCCGGCCCGCCTGAGCTCCTTAACCGCTTCCTCCACGGCAGCGAGGGAGGCGTCGAGGTCGGCCGGGTTCCTTACGTCCCTGACCGAGAGGTTTCGAGTCAATAGCATGACCCCTGGCGGAGCGACCTTGTAGAACTCGTAGACAAACGTGCTTGCGATGACCGTCGGGTTGAGCTTTCCGATCTTCGCTCTCCAGCCGTAAGACGCAGGCATGGGGACTCTCCTCCTTGATCGCTACTTCAGTCGACGGAGCCGACGCGCGCCCCGATGCGGCGCGCGATCCAGGCGATCGCGACCAGGAACAACACCATGAGGACCCCGAGAGCGGCGACATTGCTGTACAGGCCCGACTCCCAGAGGTCAAAGACCAGCACCGAAAGGACCATGCTCTCCTGGGTGTAGAGCAGGATCGAGGTTGAAAGCTCGCGCAGGGAAACCACGGCGATGTAAATCCAGCCGGCCACGAAACCGGGCATCAGCAGCGGCAGGACGATTCTGACGAACGTCTGCCGCCACACCGCCCCGCTGGCCGTCGAGGCCTCCTCCAGCTCGCGGCCGATCTGAATCATGGATGCGGAAGCGGCCCGGATACCGTAGGGCAGGTACTTGGTGACGTATGCGATGAAGAGAATCCACAGCGTGCCGTACACGGGAACGGGGAGCGTCAGATAGAGAACCAGCAGGCTCACGCCCAGCACGAGTCCGGGTATCGCGATGGGGAGGAACGCGAGGTTGTCGAGCAGGAACCGGGCCCGCATCCTGGACTTGACCGTCACCCAGGCGACGACGGAAGTCAACAGCATGACGCTCGAAGCGCTCAGGAAGGAGAGCAGGGCGCTGTTGAGAAACGCGCGGCGCGCAAAAGGCAGTCCGGCCAGTTCCGAGTAGCTCTTGAGCGACAGGTGCGGCAACATCTCCAGGCTCGGCACGGAGAGATAGGGAGTGAGGGAAGACCAGACCAGGTTCACGACCGGCAGAACCGCGGTCAACCCGACGACGGCGAGCGCAAGACACGCGTTCGGATATTTCCAGGCTCCCAGATCCACCCGGCGGGGGCGATAGCCTTTCCCGGTGATCGTCGCGTAGCGCTCGGCCATCTTGGTCAGCCGGTAGTAGCAAAACACTCCGGCCGAGCTGATCGCAAGAAGGATCATCGCGTACGCGCCGGCAACGCCGTACTGGGGACGAAGCCTCTGGAGGGCCCCGTAGATCTTGGTGGTCAGAACGAAAACGCCCGCGCGCGCTCCGATCAGCGCGGGGACCTCGAACGCCTCGACGGCGCGAACGAAGGTGATGAGGAACGCGGAAACCATCGCCGGCGTCACCAGCCGGAGCGTGATCCGGGTGAGCGTCGCGAAGTTGCTCGCCCCGCAGGCGAGCGACGCCTCCTCCATCGCCCCGTCCTGGGATCTCAGCGCCGCCGACATGAGCAGGAAGACCAGGGGATAAAGGTTCATCGATTCAGCCCAGACCATTCCCGTGAACGAGTAGATGTTCAGCGAGAAGGCGTCACTGCCCGCCAGCTGTCGGACGACGAGATTGACCAACCCGATCCGGGGCGAAAGCAGCAGGATCCAGGCGACGGTTTCCAGCACCCCGGGCACGATGAACAGGACGAGGACCGCCGCGGTGATGAAGGAACGCGCCGGCGCGTTGGTTCGCTCGCAGATCCAGGCAAGGTAGGAGCCGAGCGCGAACGAAACAAAGGAGCTCGCGGTCGCGAACTCCAGCGTGTTCCGGACCAGCGGCAGGAACTCCGGATCCGAGTAGGCGCGAACGTAGTTGCCGAAGCTCAGCGTGCCCGCAACGCCGGGCGGGGCGTCGCTCAGGCTCCCGTACGCCAGGATGAAGAGCGGGGTCAAAGCGAAGTAAGCGACGAGGAGCGCAGCGGTGGTGACCAGAAGCGGCAACGGCGTTTTCCCGTAGGTCGGATCGCAGCCCTATCTCAAGCCGAAAGTCCTGCGGAACTCTTCCTCCTGATCGTCCGCTTTTCCCGCCATCGCGGAGATGTTCATGAAAAAAATCTCCTGGCCCTTCAAGAGGTGGGGCGGGTTCGCGTCGATGCCGGTCCGGGCCGGGATCCGGGGAATGTCGCGCAGCACCTTCTGTCCTTCTTCGGAGAGCAAAAAATCCGCCATCAGCCGAGCGGCGTTCGGGACCCGGGTGTGGGCCGAAACCGAGACGAGGATCGGGTAGGTCGGCAGCGGGGCCATGCGCGCCCAGTCCACGGGGGCTCCCTTGCGCTTGATCCGTTCGGCGTTGCTCGGCGCGGCGTTCGCATAGAGGGGGAATTCGCCGGCGCCGAGGAGCTCGTCCGCCAGGGTCGAGCTTTCCACCGGGATCGTCTTCTGCTCCGCCAGAGTCTTCATATATCTCCGACCCTCTTCTTCCCCCATCGCCTGGAGCAGCGCCATGTACCACTCGGGCCGGTTGCCGTTGATCGCGATCTTTCCCCGCCAGCGCGGATGGAGCAAGTCGCGCCACCGGCGCGGCGCTTCGTCCTGTTTGACGAGCCTGGTATTGTAGCTGACCGACATCGTGTTGATCTGCGCCGCGGTCCAGAAGCCTTCCGCGTCCTTGAGCTCGGGCCGATAACGCGCGCGTTCGGGGGATTCGTACCTCGCGAGGAGCTTTTGCAGCTTCATCTCCAGCGTGGTGAACGCGCTCGACAGCAGGACGTCAAACTGATGCTTGCCCGCACGCGCCTCGGTCACCATGCGCTGCGCGAGCTTGATCTTGCCGGCGCGGTAGCTCTGGACCTGGATTCCGGGATAGCGCTTCTGGAACGCGCGGGTGAGAATGGTGAGATCCTCGAGCGAGATCGAGGAATACACCATGACCCTCGCTTCCTTTCGGGCCGCGTCCAGATCGAGGTGCCCGGAGGCCTCGACGCCGCCTCTGCCCGAGAGGAGCAGGGCAGAGATTGCAAACCAGACGCCGAAAAACAGCTTGCGAAAACGGGCTCCGTTCTTCATGAGAGTCTCCTCAGGCTTCGCTGCGGTCCAGCGAGGCGACAAAACCGTGACGTTCCAGCTCGCGGATGAAGCGGTCGTCGACGAACTTTCGGACGTCGGCGCCGATCGCCCCGGGCAGCTCCCGGGCGATGAAGTCCAGCACCGTCTGCAGGGCGGGAACGGAGGGATACGGCACCGCGGGCATCCCCGGCCGGGTGAGATCGTAGGTTTCTTCGGCGATCGTCCGATCGGAAAGAGCGCTGTACTCGGCCTGGACCGCGACGGTGAAAGGCCGATCGGTCCGGTAGCGGTGCATGCCCTCGACGTAGGCGCGGACGAAGCGGGCGACGATTTCTGGGTGTTGCTCGACCGTGGCGCGACGCGCGGCGATGCCCCCGAGCGCGTAGTTCAACCCGTATTCGGCGAAATCGACGAGAAACCTGCAGCCCCGTCTTTTCGCTTCGAGCGCTTCGGGCGGCGTGATCACCGCGGCGTCGCAATGCCCGGCGACCACCGCTTCGAGGCTCGCGCGGGAGCCGGCCGGAATCGTCCGCGTGTCGACCGGGGCGATTCCGGCCGCGCTCAATTTTTCGATCACGAACCGCACCAGAACGTCGTTCAGGCCGCCGTCGCCGACGAACCCGATTGTTTTCCCCGCCAGCTGCGTGCGGCTATCGATGCCGGGCCTTCCCATCAGGAATTGCTGGTTGATTCCCCCTGTGAGGAACACCAGATCCGCGTCGCCCGCGAGGTTCGCGCGCAAGGCAGCCGGGGCCGCCAGGTTGCCGAACTGGATCTCGCCGGTCATCAAGCCGCGCACCACGGCCCTGGCGCCGCCCATCAGCCGCGGCCGCGGGACCTCAAGCCCGTGTTTCTCGAACAGACCGGCTTTCCAGGTAACCATGAGAGGCCCGGCGCCCTGCCCGATCGTGGCAAAGCCCGCTTCGATTCGAACCGGATTGGCCATGCGCAGCCACCCCCCAACGCAATTCTATCTCCTATCACGAGGTGCCGATGGCGAGTCAAGCTCGGCAGGGCGGGCGAAGCAAAAACCGGATTCCCCCGTTTCGATTCGGGCGGAGCGCGAAGGGAACCCCGGCCCCGGGAAGACGATGCGCTGGTCCTCCGAGCACGGATCGATCCGGAGGCCCGGTGAAAACCGGCGCTCGACGGCGCCGGACGTCTCGAGGCACAACGGCTTTGCAGTTTCGCGTTCCTGCGTCTTCGCTGTGCGGGAGGTGCTCCGCGCTTTGTCGGCTCGACCGCGCATTCCGAAAAAAGCGCCGCGCGCGGGCGAATTCCGGATTGACACTCCCGGGAGGCGGGGGTATAGTGAAAGTCCGTGATGCGCTTTGCCAAAAAGCCATTGCGGTTTTTTGTTTTTGGGGGCACGGGAACTCGTTGACGACGCTTCGCCGCAAGCCCCCATCATCGAAGATCGAGGCCGCGGCGGTCGTGGCGATCATCCCGGCTCGCTTCGCCTCGACTCGTCTTCCGGGAAAACCGCTGGCCGAAATCGCCGGCAAGCCGATGATCCAGCACGTCTACGAAAGCGTTTCCAGAGCCCGCGGCGTGGGTCGGGTTCTGGTTGCGACGGACGACGGAAGGATCGAGCGGGCCGTCCGCGGCTTCGGCGGCGAGGTCGTCCTCACTTCCCGGGATCACGCCAGCGGGACCGATCGGTTGGCGGAAGCAGCCCGCAAGCTGAGCGCGCGCTGGGTGGTGAACGTGCAGGGTGACCTCCCCTTCGTCCGGCCGCAGACGATCGCAGCCGCGCTTCGCCCCTTGCAGCGCGATCCGTCGATTCTCATGGGAACGGTTTGCACGCCGATCCGCGACGAGAGCGAGTGGCGCAACCCCAATGTCGTCAAGGTCGTCAGGGATGCGGAGGGGTTCGCCCTCTATTTTTCCCGCGCTCCGATTCCCTTCATGCGCAACGACGTCTCGCAAGACGGCAAGGGGCCGGGCGCCACGGCGAAGGTGTGGGGATACCGGCATCTCGGTCTCTACGTTTACCGGAGGGAGTTCCTTCTCGAGTTCGCCCGGCTCCGGCCCGCGCCGATCGAACGTGCAGAGGGCCTGGAGCAGCTGCGGGCGCTGTGGGGCGGACGGAGGATTTTCGTCGCGGAAGTGAGCGAATCGTGCGTGGAAGTCGACACGCCGGAGGACTTGATCAAGGCGGAAAACTACCTGCGGCAGCTCGCCGACGGGGAGGGGCGGGAGGCTCGAGAGCCGGCCGGGCGTACGCGGGCGGCGCAGCGGCGCGACTCACGGCGATCTCTGAAAGGAGCCCATGGCCGGGGTTAAAACCAAGTTCATCTTCGTCACGGGCGGGGTGGTCTCCTCGCTGGGCAAAGGGCTGGCGTCCGCCTCGATCGGCGCGCTGCTCGAAAGCCGCGGTCTCAAGGTCACCCTTCTCAAGATGGATCCCTACATCAACGTCGACCCCGGAACGATGAGCCCGTTCCAGCACGGCGAGGTTTACGTCACCGACGACGGGGCCGAGACCGACCTCGATCTGGGCCATTACGAACGCTATGTCTCGACCCCGATGGGCCGGATCAACAACTGCACGACGGGACAGATCTACGAGACCGTGATCGCCAAGGAACGCCGGGGCGACTACCTCGGGGGCACCGTCCAGGTGATTCCTCACATTACGGACGAAATCAAACGGCGCATCACGGCGGCCGCGGAAGGCTACGACGTCGCCATCGGCGAGGTCGGGGGAACCGTCGGCGACATCGAAGGCCTGCCTTTCCTGGAAGCGATCCGGCAGTTTGGCTGGGACTGGGGCAGGGAAAACGTCCTGTACGTTCATGTGACGCTGGTTCCTTATATAACGGGGGGCGGCGAGCTGAAAACCAAGCCGACGCAACACAGCGTCAAGGAGCTTACCGGTCTGGGAATTCAACCGGACATTTTACTGTGCCGGACCGACCGTTTGCTCGACCGGAAGATCAAGGCCAAGATCGCGCATTTCTGCAACGTGCAGGAAGAGGCGGTGATCACGGCGAAGGACGTGGAGTGGATCTACGAGGTCCCGCTGGTCTTCCACGAAGAGGGGCTCGACGCGCAGATCGTCGAGAAGCTCCACATGTGGACGGGGTCGCCGAACCTGCAAAAATGGCAGAAAATCGTCCAGGTGCTGAACAACCCGAAGGCCTCGGTGCGGATCGCGGTCGTCGGCAAGTACATGAGCCTGAAAGAGTCCTACAAGAGTCTTTTCGAGGCGCTGGTGCACGGGGGGATCGCCAACGAGGCCAGGGTAGAGATCGAAGGCATCGAGGCGGAGAAGGTCGAGGAGCTGGGAGCCGGGCCGCTGCTGGACAAGGCGGACGGCATCCTCGTGCCGGGCGGATTCGGCGACCGGGGCAGCGAAGGGAAGATCGAAGCGATCCGCTACGCGCGCGAGCGCGGCATCCCGTTTTTCGGCATCTGTCTGGGGATGCAGATGGCGGTCGTCGAGTTCGCGCGCAACGTCTGCGGTCTTGCCGGAGCGAACTCGAGCGAGTTCGATCCCGCCAGCCCGCACCCCGTGATTCATCTGATGGAGTCCCAGAAAAACCTCGATGCGAAGGGCGGCACGATGCGGCTCGGCGCCTATCCCTGCGTCCTCCAGGAGGATTCGCTGGCGCTCAAGCTCTACGGTCGCAAGCGAATCTCCGAGCGCCACCGCCACCGTTACGAGTTCAACAACGACTACGCCGACCCATTCACCGCCAAGGGCATGGTGCTGAGCGGCCTCTCGCCGGACGGCAAGCTCGTCGAGATCATCGAGCTCAGAGACCATCCGTGGTTTCTCGGCTGCCAGTTCCACCCCGAGTTCAAGTCCCGGCCGATGGACTGCCACCCGTTGTTCAAAGGCTTCGTGAAAGCGGCGCTGCAGGCTCGTCAAACCGTGCGCGAGCTGCCGCGAGTCAAGGTGGCGCGGAGCTAGAGGCGCCGCGCTTGTTCCCCGATGGGCTGCAAAAACGTCATTGCGGGGGGGATCGAGATCGGCGCGGGCCGGCCCCTGGTCGTGATCGCGGGCCCTTGCGTGATCGAGAGCAGGGAATCGGCGCTGGCGCACGCCGCCCGGCTCAAGGCTGCGGCCGATCGGGCCGGCGTCCCCTACGTCTTCAAGTCTTCCTACGATAAAGCGAACCGTTCCTCGCTCGCCTCCTATCGCGGGCCCGGGCTCGAGCGTGGCCTGGAGATCCTCGCCGAAGTGAAGCGGGAGATCGGCGTCCCGGTGCTGACCGACGTTCACGAGAGAGACCAGATCGGGCCGGCGGCCGAGGTCGCGGACATCCTGCAGATTCCCGCGTTCCTGTGCCGGCAGACGGACTTCGTCCTCGCGGTGGCCCGCTCGGGCAGGGTGGTGAACGTCAAGAAGGGGCAGTTCCTCGCCCCTTGGGACGTGCGCAACGTGGTCGAGAAGATTGTCTCGACCGGCAACGAGCAGATCCTTTTGACCGAGCGGGGCGTCTCGTTCGGGTACAACAACCTTGTTTCGGACATGCGCTCGCTGGTGATTCTGCGCGAATTCGGCTATCCGGTGGTTCTGGACGCCACGCACAGCTTGCAGCTTCCCGGCGGGCTCGGAAGCTCTTCGGGCGGGGAACGAAAGTACATCTCTCCTCTGGCGCGGGCGGGGGCGGCCGTCGGCGTCGACGCGCTGTTCATGGAAGTCCACGAAGATCCCGACCGCGCGCTGAGCGACGGACCGAACTCGCTGCCGCTCGCGGAGTTCGAGCCTCTGCTGCGCACAGTCAAGGAAATCGATCGTCTGGTGAGGCCGGCATGACCGATGAGGCGGCACGGATCGTAGAGCGCGCCCGGCGCGTCCTGCGGACCGAATCGGAGGGAATCCTCGGCATTGCCGGGCGGCTCGACGAGAGCTTCGTGCGCGCGGTCGAGCTGCTGCGCGCGCGCCGCGGCAAGGTGGTCGTCACCGGCGTCGGAAAATCGGGGCTGGTCTGCCGCAAGATCGCGGCGACGCTGGCGAGCACGGGGACTCCGGCCTTCTTCGTCCACTCCGGCGACGGGGTGCACGGCGATCTCGGCATGATCACGAAGGACGACATCGTGCTTGCGGTCTCCAACAGCGGCGAGACCCCGGAAATCCTGATGCTGCTTCCGCACTTCAGGCGATTCGGGCTCAAGATGATCGCCATGACCGGCAAGCCGGATTCGACCCTCGCGAAGGCCGCCGACGTGGTGTTGAACGTGGGGGTGAGAGAAGAAGCCTGCCCGCTGGGGCTGGCGCCCACCGCCAGCACCACGGCCGCCCTCGCGATGGGCGATGCGCTGGCCGTGGTGCTGCTGGAGTTGAACGGTTTCAACGAGGAAGACTTCGCGCTGCGCCACCCGGGCGGGATTCTCGGCCGCAAGCTCTTGCTCAGGGTGGGCGACCTCATGCACCGGGGCGAAGAGCTGCCCCTGGTGCGCGAAGATACCGAGATGAAGGAGGCGCTTTTCGAGATCACCTCCAAGCGGTTGGGCGTGACGGGAGTGGTGGACGGCGGCGGAAAGCTGGTCGGGGTGATCACCGACGGCGACTTGCGACGCGGGCTGCAGAAGCACGACAGGATCTTTGAGCTTAAGGCCGCCGACCTGATGACCCGGAGTCCGAAAACCATCGTGCGGGACGCGCTGGCCGCCGAGGCCGTGGAGATCATGGAGAAATACATGATCACTTCCCTGTTCGTCCTGGAAGAGGGTAACCGCAAGCCGGCAGGGTTGATTCATCTGCACGATCTGGTCAAAGCGGGAATCGCAAACGCTCCGTGAAACGAATCTCCGCCGCCGTCCGCAACAAGGCTCGAAAGATCAAGCTGCTGCTGGTCGACGTTGACGGGGTCCTTACCGACGGCCGGATCATTTTCGACAGCCGCGGGACGGAAACCAAGGAATTCGACGTCCGCGACGGGCTGGGAATCGTGCTCTTGAAAAGGTCCGGAATCGAGGTGGGCTTCGTCACCTCGCGCTCCTCGGCGATCGTCTCCCAACGCGCGCGGGAGCTGGGGGTAGCGCTGGTGCGCCAGGGAGTGGCGACAAAGCTCGATGCTTACCGGGAAATCAAGGCGGCGAGCGGGCTGCGGGACGCGGAGATCGCGTGCGCCGGTGATGATCTCATGGATCTCGGGATCTTGCGTCGCTGCGGGCTGGCGATCGCCGTCGCCGACGCGTCCGGGGAGGTGCTGAAGGCGGCCGACTACGTGACTCGGGCGGGAGGGGGAAGAGGCGCGGTCCGGGAGATCGCGGAATTGCTGCTCAAAGCCCAGGGAAAGTGGCGGCAAGTAGTAGCGAGCTATCTCTAGGCAAAGCAAATTTCATGCCTGTTTCTTTACACGACTCGGAAAGAATGGTATTTTTGGCGTGGTTTGGAAGCTCGGGCGATGCGAAAGTTTAGACGAGCCCTTCTGGTCCTGGCGATCTTCGTCTCTCTCGGGGGCGTGACGTACAAGGTGTTTGAGACCATGGTCGCCAACAGGGTTCGCGAGATCCGAAAAAACCCCATCAAGGCTCTGGACTATCTGCCCGAATCGGCGCTGCGCATCAAGGAGTTCCACCGGGCGAAGATCGAGGAAGGCCGCAAGCGCTGGGAGCTCTTCGGCGAGGAAGCGAGCTACTCGAAGGAACAGAAAAGAGCGTTCGTGAAGCGTCCGCGATTTTACTTCTACGATTCCAAAGGCGAGGTCGCGGAAGCGATGGGAGAGGAAGGCCACCTGTTCCTCAACGAAACGGAGCTCGAGCGGATGCAGCTCCAGGGCAGCATCCGCGTGAGCTATCAGGGCTACACGCTGACGTCGGAGGAGGCGGTCTATCTGCCGGCTAAAGACCAGATCGTCCTGCCGGGGAAGGTGATGCTGGTCGGCGACGGCCTGGAGCTCCAGGGGACATTGATGGAGGTCGAGTTGGAAAACCGCAAGGTGCGCCTGTTGCGCAGCGTGAAAACCCGGATCGAGCCCGAAAAGCTCGCCAGGCGGTCCCGGACGAGCGGCAGTTGAGCCCTGCCATGAACGCTTCGAGCCTGAAACTCCTCGTGCTCGCGGCTTGCCTGTCGGCCGCGTTCTCCGCCCACTCCGCGTCGGGCGCGTCGGCGAAGGACGAGGGCAAGAGCAAGAGCGGCACCACCGGCGCCTTCGAGTTCAACAAAAAGGATCCCATCTACATCACCTCCGACTGGATGGAAGTCGATCAGAAAAAGAATACCATTACTTACAGGGGCAGGGTGGTGACCGTGCAGGCCGACATGACGATGCGGAGCGAGACCTTGACGGCCTACTACGATCCCGAAATGAAGCAGATGAGGCAGATCGTGGCCGAAGGAAACGTTCGGGCGATGCAGGGAAATCGAGTCGCAACGGGGGAGAAAGCGGTCTTCGACGAAAAGGCCAAGACCGTCACGCTCACGGGCAATCCGGTGATGCGGCAGGGCAACAGTCAGGTGAGCGGCACGCGCATCATCTATTACATCGAGCAGGACCGCGCGGTGGCCGAGGGCAAGGATCAAACCAGGGTCCGGGCGACCATCTTCCCGGAGGAGCTGCAAAAACAGGACAGATCCGACGCCGGATCCGACAGCAAGCAGCGATGAGCGTCCTTAAGGCGGAGGCGGTCGCGAAATCGTACAACGGTCGTCGCGTGGTCAACGGAGTGAACCTCGAAGTCAAAGGCGGCGAAATCGTCGGCCTGCTCGGTCCCAACGGAGCCGGAAAAACGACGACGTTTCACATCATGGTCGGTCTGGTGCATCCCGACGAAGGCAAGGTCCTGCTGAACGACGAGGACCTGACGGCGCTGCCCATTTACCAGCGGGCGCGCGCCGGTATCAGCTATCTGCCGCAGGAACCGTCGGTCTTTCGCCGGTTGAGCGTGGAGGAAAACCTTTTCGCCATTCTGCAGACCCTCGACCTCGGCTCCGAGGAGCAGCTGGAGCGCTGCACCGCACTGATGCGGCTGCTCGGGTTGACGCACCTGGCCAAGCACAAGGCCTTCACCCTTTCCGGAGGGGAACGGCGCCGGCTGGAGATCGCGAGGGCCCTGGTGCTGTCGCCCTACTTCATGCTCCTCGACGAGCCGTTCACCGGCGTGGATCCGATTGCCGTGACCGACATTCAGGGTATCATCCGTCGATTGGTCGCGAGCGGCATCGGGGTCCTGATCACGGACCACAACGTGCGCGAGACCCTCGGAATCTGCGACCGCGCCTACATCCTGAACGACGGCATGATCCTGGAGGAGGGAACGCCGGAAAAGATCGCGTCGAGCGACAAGGCGCGGAAATTCTACTTGGGAGAAGGCTTCAAGTTCTAGCCATGGCTCTGGAGATCCGCCAAGTTCAGAAGCTCGCCCAGCAGCTGGTGATGACGCCCCAGCTCCAGCAGGCGATCAAGCTCCTGCAGCTGTCCCGGATCGAACTGGAAGAAATGGTGCTGAAGGAGTTGCAGGAGAATCCGGCGCTGGAGGAAGCGACGTCCGAGGAGCCGGAGACCGGGGAGCAGTCGCCGAACGAGGCGCCGCCGGAAATCTCCGCGCCGGCCCCGGAGCCGGTCGCCAATCGCGAGCTCTCGGCGGTCGACAAGATCGGGACGCTGGACTGGGAAGAGTACCTGGACACGCACTCCAACGCCATCCACGGGTCGCTCACCGCGGAGGCGGGCGGCGACGACGGCGACGGCCCTCCTTCCTGGGAAAACAGCCTGACGAAGAAGACCTCGCTGGAGGATCACCTCATCTGGCAGCTGCGGCTTTCCAAGATCTCGGAGCGCGAAGAGGCGATCGGGCTCTACATCATCGGCAACCTGGACGAAAACGGCTACCTCGCGCTGTCGCTCGACGAGATCTCCCGCGTCACCGGAGCAACACCGGAAGAAGTCGAAGCGGTGCTCAAGCGCATCCAGCTGTTCGATCCGGTCGGGGTGGCGGCGCGCGATCTGCGCGAGTGCCTCCTGGTGCAGCTCCAGAACCTCGAGCTGGGCGACAGCCTGGCGGCGCGGATCGTGGCCGATCATCTCGGTCATCTCGAGTCCCGGCGCTACGAAAAGCTCGCCCGCGAGCTGGGGGCAACCATCGACGAGATCGCCGCCGCGGCGCACGTCATCGCCTCGCTGGAGCCGAAGCCGTCGCGCGGCTTCGAGCAGGAGGAAGTGCGAACCGTGCTTCCGGACGTGTTCGTGGAGAAGATCGGTGGCGAGTACGTCATCTATCTGAATGACGACGGTGTTCCCCGCCTGCGCGTCAGCTCGCTGTACCGGCGGATGGCGGGACAGGAAGGAGTCGAGGAGGAGCAGGCGCGCCAATACCTCCAGGAGAAGGTGCGGGCGGCCACATGGCTGATCAAGAGCATCCAGCAGCGCCAGCAGACGCTCTATCGGGTGACCCAGAGCATCTTCAAGTTCCAGCAGGAGTTCCTCGAGCACGGCGTGAGCCACCTCAAGCCGATGGTGCTTCGCGACGTGGCCGAGGACATCCACATGCACGAGTCGACGGTGAGCCGGGCGACGGCCAACAAATACGTCCACACGCCGCAGGGGCTGTTCGAGCTGAAGTTCTTCTTCCAGAGCGGATTGAAGGGCGGCAACGGTGAAGACGTCGCGAGCGAGAGCGTCAAGGAGAAGATCCGCAGCATCGTGGCCTCCGAAGACCCGCGGCGCCCGTACAGCGATCAGCATATCGCCGAGCTGCTGGCGCGCGAGTCGATCGACATCGCCCGCCGCACGGTGGCCAAGTACCGGGAGGCGATGGGTATCCTCCCGTCGTCCAAGCGCCGCCAGCCCTATTACCGTAAATAGGACCCCTCGAGGCTCCGGCGAATGGCGGACGTCAAAGTGTCGGTAACTTTTCGCCACACGGCGCCAACCGATGCCCTGAAGCGTTACGTGGAAGCGAAGGTTCACCGGCTCGGCAAGTTCTCCGACCGGCCGGTCGAGGCGCACGTCGTGCTCTCGGTCGACGCCAAGCAGCGCCATTTCGCGGAGATCGAGCTTCGTTCCCGCGGCCTGACGATTCACGGCAGGGAAGAAACCGACGACCTCTACTCCGCGATCGATCTGTTGATGGGCAAGGTCGGGCGCCAGGTCCAGAAGCACAAGGAAAAGATTAAACTCGAGCGAAGGAGAAACGCGCAGGATTGAAGATCACCGACTTTCTGTCCGCCGAGCGCATCATTCCGGCCCTCCAGAGCGAAGAGAAGGAGGCGGCTCTGAAGGAAATGGCCGAGCGGCTCGCCGCCTGCGAGCCGGGGCTCGACGCGGAGCAGGTACTGCGCGTGCTCAGGGAGCGGGAAAGGATCAGCACCACGGCGATCGGGGAAGGCGTGGCGATCCCGCACGGGAAGCTGCCGGGCGTCGAGCGCGTCGTGGGGATCTTCGCGCGCAGCCTGCGGGGAATCGACTTCGCCTCCCTCGACGGGAGGCCGACGCATCTGTTTTTCGTGCTGATCGCCCCCGAGCACGCCGCCGCCGACCATCTCAAGGCGCTGGCGAGGATTTCCCGCCTGCTCAAGGACACCGCCTTCCGGGAGCGACTGCTGCGGGCGAACAACGGCAAGGAGATCTTCGCCATGATCGCGGAGGAAGACCAGAAGTTTTGAGCGGTATGGCCGATGGGTTCGATATCGTCGTCGTCACGGGGCTCTCGGGTTCGGGCAAGACCATCGCTATTCGAGCCCTCGAGGACAACGGTTTCTTTTGCATCGATAATCTCCCGCCGCTGCTGATCCCGAAATTTCTCGAGCTCTGCCAGGGCCGCGAGGAGATCCGGCGCGTCGCGCTGGGTGTCGACCTGCGCGGCGGGCGGTTCCTCGAGTCGTGGCCCGAAGTGCGGGCGCAGATGCGCGCGGCCGGCCACCGCGTGGAGGTGGTTTTTCTCGACGCGTCGGACGAGGTGCTCCTGCGCCGCTTCAGCGAGACGCGCCGACCGCATCCGCTCGCCGGCGGCGATCCGATCCGGGAGGGGATCGTCCGCGAGCGCAAGGCGCTCGAAGGCATGCGGGAGATCGCCGATCGCGTGATCGACACCAGCGAGCTGAATGTTCACGAGCTCAAGCGTGAAATGGAACGGCAGTTCTGCGCGACCCTCGCGGAACGGCGCATGGCGGTGTTCCTCACATCGTTCGGCTACAAGTACGGCGTTCCCCACGACGCCGACATCGTCTTCGACGTGCGCTTTCTGCCGAATCCCTACTTCGTTCAGGAGCTCAAGTCGCGCCACGGTCTCGAAGCGGAGGTCGGCAGCTACGTCATGAGGGTGGACGAGGCGCAGGTTTTCCTCGAGCGGCTCGTCGCTCTGCTGGAATTCGCCTTGCCGCTCTACGAGCGCGAGGGGAAAAGCAGCCTGACGATCGCGCTCGGTTGCACCGGCGGCCGGCACCGCTCGGTGGTGCTCGTGGAGGAGCTGCAGCGGCGCCTGGAGAGCGAGCGGTTCCGGATTCTGGTCAAGCACCGCGACATCGAGAAGTAGGCCGTGGCCAGGGTCGCCCGGAAGGTCGAGATCAAGAACAAGCTGGGGCTGCACGCGCGGGCGGCCGCGCTCCTGGTGCAGACCGTCAACCGCTTCGCGTCGCGCGTGACCCTCACCAAGGACGGCCAGACCGCCGACGGCCGCAGCATCATGGGAGTGCTGACACTGGCCGCCACTCAGGGAAGCAAGATTCTGATCGAGGCGGTCGGGGAGGACGCCGAGCAGGCGGTGAAAGCGATCGAGAAGCTGATCGAGAGGCGGTTCAACGAGCCGGAGTAAGGTTGATTCCCCCCTCGGTATCCGTTATAGAAAACTGATTCTTTTTCGACCTGGAACTTCGCCGGAGGTGGTCGCATGGCGGGCAAAGATTTTCTTTTTACCTCGGAATCGGTTTCGGAAGGCCATCCCGACAAGCTGTGCGACCAGGTCTCGGATGCGATCCTCGACGCGCATCTCGCCGGAGACCCCGACAGCCGGGTGGCGTGCGAAGCGCTCGCCAAGACCGGAATGATCGTCATCGCCGGCGAGATCACCAGCAAGGCCAAGGTCAGCTACGCGGAGATCGCCCGCGAGGTCGTCCGCGACATCGGCTACACCGATTCCTCCATGGGGTTCGACGGCAACACCTGTGCCGTGCTGACCGCGGTGGAGCAGCAGTCGCCGGACATCGCCCAGGGGGTCACCGAGGGCGAGGGGCTGTACAAGGAGCAGGGGGCCGGAGATCAGGGCATGATGTTCGGGTATGCCTGCGACGAGACGCCCGAGTTCATGCCGCTTCCCATCCAGATGGCCCACGATCTGGTGCGGTATCTGGCGAAGATCCGCAAAGGCGGCGAGGCCTATTTTCTCCGTCCCGACAGCAAGTCTCAGGTGACCGTCGAGTACCGCGACGGCAGGCCCGTGAGGGTGCAGAGCGTGGTGATCTCGACGCAGCACAGCCCGGACGTCGAATACCACAAGCTGAAGGAGACGATCATCGAGGCGGTCATCAAGGCGGTCATTCCTCCCGAATACCTCGACAAGAACACCGTCTATCACGTCAACCCGACCGGGCGATTCGTCATCGGCGGGCCGCAGGGCGACTGCGGGCTTACGGGGAGAAAGATCATTGTCGACACCTACGGCGGGATGGGGCGACACGGGGGCGGCGCATTTTCCGGAAAAGACCCTTCCAAGGTCGACCGGAGCGCCGCTTACATGGCACGCTACGTCGCCAAGAACATCGTCGCCGCCGAGCTTGCGACCCGATGCGAGGTGCAGCTCGCCTACGTCATCGGCGTCGCCGAGCCGGTATCCGTGCTCGTGGACACCTTCGGGACCGGCGTCATCCCGGAAGTCAAGCTCGCCCGGATCGTTCAGGAGCACTTCGATCTCCGGCCGAAGGGCATCATCCAGACCCTCGAGCTCAAGCGGCCGATCTACCGCGCTACGGCCGCGTACGGCCATTTCGGCCGTACGCCGGAGGACGGCCACTTCACCTGGGAAAAAACCGACCGCGTGGAAGAGCTCAAGAAGGCAGCGGCGCGGATTTGATGCGGGGAAGGAGAGGAACGCGACTCGATGGCGGGAAAGAACTACGACATCAAGGATATTCGTCTGGCCCCCGGGGGGCGCAAGCGCGTGCTCTGGGCCGCTCAGGATATGCCCGTTCTGCAGCGGGTGCGCCAGCGGTTTCTGAAAGAGCGGCCGCTGCGGGGAATGCGTTTTTCGGCCTGCCTGCACGTGACCGCGGAAACCGCCAACCTGGCGCAGACGTTGAAAGCGGGGGGCGCCGACGTCGTGCTCTGCGCCTCCAATCCGCTGTCGACGCAGGACGACGTGGCCGCCGCCCTCGTGCGCTACGATCGGATTCCGGTCTTCGCGATCAAGGGAGAGGATCACAAGACCTACTACCGCCACCTCCGCGCCGCGCTCGAGCACAGGCCGGTGATCACGATGGATGACGGTGCGGATCTGGTGTCGCTGCTCCATACCGAGTACGCGGAGCTGGCCCCGAATCTGGTGGCGAGCATGGAGGAGACGACGACCGGGGTGATCCGGCTTCGCGCTCTCGCGGCCGACGGCGCGCTCAAGATCCCGGTCATCGCGGTGAACGACGCCGCCACCAAGCATCTGTTCGACAACCGTTACGGCACCGGCCAGTCCACGATCGACGGGATCGTGCGGGCCACCGACATGCTGATCGCCGGCAAACGGGTCGTCGTGGCGGGCTACGGATGGTGCGGTAAAGGCGTGGCGGCGCGGGCCCGCGGCATGGGCGCCAAGGTGATCGTTACCGAGGTGGACCCGATTCGCGCGCTCGAGGCGGCGATGGACGGCTTCGAGGTCATGACCATGAAGGAGGCGGCGAGGGTGGGCGATCTTTTCATCACGCTCACCGGCGACAAGCACGTGATCGCCGAGGAACACCTCAAGCTCATGAAAGACGGCGCGGTGGTCTGCAACTCGGGCCACTTCGATATCGAGATCGACCTCAAGGCCCTCAAGAGGCTCTCGGTCAGGGTCGACAAGGGGGTGCGCAACTGCGTCGACGCCTACGTTCTGCCCGGGGGCAGGAAGATCTATCTGATCGGCGAGGGCCGGCTCGTGAACCTCGCCGCGGCAGAAGGCCATCCCGCCTCGGTCATGGACATGAGCTTCGCCACCCAGGCGCTGGCCGCCGAATGGGCGGTGAAAAATCGCGAAAAGCTCACCCCGCGGGTTTACGAGGTGCCGAGCTCGGTCGAAAACTGGGTGGCGACGCTGAAGCTCGCCTCCATGGGGATCCGCATCGATCGGCTGACGGCGGATCAAAAAGCCTACCTCTCTTCCTGGGCGCACGGGACATAGCTTCCGCTTGACGGCGCCCGGGAAGCGGGATTAAAAGGGACCTGCCGCCTTTCCGGAGGCCGCCATGACCGGACCGCAGAGCGCCGTCCAGAAATTCATCGCGTCCGCGCGGGCGCTGTTTGCGCGCGAGCCCGACGCGGCCAGACGCTGGGAATCGATGATCCCCCTCCTCGCGGAGCTGCTCGCCGACGGCTCCGTCCGCGAGCAATCCAGGAGCTGGCCGAGCTGCTCGCAGGGAGGGGAGCGGGCGGAGAACCTGCTCTTCTACGAGGACCCTGAGTACAAGTTCGTGATCAACGGTCTGATCAAGGCGCCGCGCAGCCGCACGCAGATCCACGACCACGCGCACAACTGGACGCTTTATGGCGTGCTCGACGGCACCGAGACGATCGAGCGCTACGAGCGACTCGACGACGGCTCGAAGCCCGATTACGCGCTGATCCGCCGGACCGCCACCATGACGGTCGGCCCGGGGAAGATCGATCTCGTCCCGCCTTACCAGATCCATGCCGAGGAAAGCGGCGACGAGAGGACCGTGGCGCTCATCGTGCGCGCCGAAAAGGCGGGCAGCTTTCTCCAGGGCCGCTACGATCCCGAGACGAACCGTTACTGGCAGGGCTACGGGCCGAAGCAGATTCCTTACGTGCTTAAATAGCCTCTCGCGGCACCGTCGGACCGCGGTATTTCCCGGGTTGAAACGACACATGAAGCGCGCCGACCGGGGGTCGCGTGCACGCGCGGAGGGCCGATGTCGGGAAAACACAGCCACAGGCCGTTCGAAGGGCACATGCACGATTTCGAGGCGCACGTTCGTGCGGTCGAGGAGGATCTCGAGTACTACCGGACCAAGCGGCTCGAGCCGCGCGTCATCCATCTCATACGGCGCGGCGCGGTCACCTTTTACGACCTGCTCAAGGCGAGGTCCGGCCTGGAGAACGGGGCGAGGTTTTTCGGGATCGCCAGGCCGCAGGGGGACAATATCGAGGCCCGGGTGCGCCATCTGGAAGAGCGGCTCGACGAGTACGTCAAGGGAATCGCGCTGGTCTCCGCCCAGGCGGTCGAGAGCATGGACGTGGTTGTCGAGGACAACCGCAAGGAGCGCGGCGATTACGACGACTTCTTCAAGATCCGCAAAAAAGAGCATGGCGGCACCCTGGAACAGCGTATGGCCGAGCTGGAGCGGGACCTGAGGGACTACCAGGAGCTGCTCGAGGTCTTCGTCCAGGCGTTGATTCAACGCGGCTGGGCGACCCGCGAGGAGCTGGAGCGGCGGTGGAAGCAGCTTCACGAGGATCGGCCGTGGGCCGGGGGCGTCATCGTCGCCAAGGCATGGAGCGATCCGGAGTTCAAGCGCGCTTTGTTGACGACCGGGCGGACGGCGCTGCGGGACATGGGAGTGCACCAGGGAAAGGTGGCGAAGCTGTGCGTGGTGGAGAACACCGAGCGGGTGCACAACGTGGTCGTGTGCACGTTATGTTCCTGTTATCCCTACGATATCCTCGGCGATACCCCGTGGTGGTACAAGCACGAGAGCTACCGCGCCCGGATCGTGGAAAATCCGCGCGCCTGTCTGGCGGAGATGTTCGGGTTGCAGATCCCGCCCGAGAAGGAGATCCGGGTCTACGACAGCACCTCGGACGTGCGCTATTTCGTTCTGCCGGAGCGCCCCGCCGGAACGGAGGGGATGACGGAGGCGGAGCTGGCCGAGCTGGTTACGGTCGACAGCCTGATCGGCGCGGGTTACGCGCTCGAGCCGGCCCAGCGGGAAAAGGCGCGGCGGCATGGCCTCGCGGCCGCGGTGCCGAGGGTCCGGGCGGATTGAGGACGGCGGTGCGATCTCTGGACACGCGGTTCAAAGTAGGGGACGCGGTAACAGTCGCGCTCGAAAACCCCGCCGGCAATCCCCGCACGCCCAGGTACATCCGGGGCAAGCGGGGCGTGATCGGCGCCGTTCACGGGGTGCTGGAGAACCCGCGGGACCATCGGGAGCTGCACCCGCCGCTCTACACCGTGCGTTTCGATCTCGGCGAGGTCTCGTCGTGCCGCGACCGGGACGCCGTCTTCGTCGACGTCCACGAGGAATGGTTGACGGCGGCAGCAGAGTCCGGCCCTTCTGCGGCGTCCCCCGGCGAGCGCCGGGCTCTTCCCTCCAAATCGCTTATCCCTTGACCGCCCCGGCGGAAAGGCCGCGGATGATCCCGCGCTGGAACGCGAGCGTGAGCGCTATGAGGGGCAGGGTCGCAACGGTCGATGCGGCGGCGATCTCGCCCCAGGGCATCGTGTATTCGCCGGGGAAGAGCGCGATCGCCACCGGCAGGGTTTGCAGCGCGGGATCGGTCATCACGATCAGAGCGAAGAAGAACTCGTTCCAGAACAACATGAAGACCAGCAGGGCGGCCGTGGCGAGCCCGGGAGCCGCCAACGGCAGCACGACTTTGCCCAGCGCCTGAAGCCGGGTGCAGCCATCGACCATCGCCGCTTCTTCGATCTCGACCGGCAGCTCGCCGAAGAACGTGGCGAGAATCCAGACGGCGAGCGGCAAGCCGAGGCCGGTGTAGGTCGCCACGAGACCGCGATAGGTGTTGAGCCAGCCCAACGCGTCGAGAATGCTCCACAGAGGGCCGGCCACGGCGATCTGCGGAAACATTGCGACCGCCAGCAGCAGGACCCGGTAGAAGCGCGCCGCTCGCATGGGAGTCCGGGCGACGGCGTAAGCGGCCAGCGCTCCGATCGCGACGGTGATCGCGGTCGCCGCGCCGGCGACGGCCGCGCTGTTGGCCATCGCGCCGAGCAAACCGCGCTCGAGAAGGGCGGCGCGGTAGAAGCCGAGGTGGGCGGAGGGCAGGAGCGTCGGCGGAATCGCCGTCAGCTCGGCGGGCGTCTTGAGCGACGTCAGCACGAACCAGAAAAACGGTGCGACCGAGTAGATCGCGACCGCGAAGAAGACGAGCGACAGAAGCGCCGTGCGCTTCATCGGGCGCCTCCGCGGGCGCGGCGAAGCGCGCCGAGATAGCCGAGCGCGAGGAGCATCGCGAGCGCGAAGACGATCACGGCGACCGCCGAGCCGTAACCGATCGAGCCCTCGGCGAAGGTTTTCTTGTAGCCGTAGAAGGAAAGCACGTTGGTGGCGTCCGCGGGGCCGCCCTGGGTCATCACGAAGACCAGGTCGAAGACCCGGAGGCCGTCGATGGTGCGAAACAGGAGCGCGAGCAGGAACGCGGGCTTGAGCATGGGCAGCGTGATGTGGCGGAACTTCTGCCACGCGGTGGCGCCGTCGATCGCGGCCGCCTCGTAAAGCTCGTCCGGGATCGTCTGCAGGCCCGCCAGCAGGATCAGCGCCGCGAACGGCGCCGTCTTCCAGATTTCCGCCACCGCGACCGCCGCCAGGGCCGGTCCCGGCTCGGCC
The DNA here is from genome assembly GCA_035574315.1 of Candidatus Zixiibacteriota bacterium. NCBI lineage: Bacteria > Pseudomonadati > Candidatus Zixiibacteriota > Candidatus Zixiibacteriota bacterium. The sequence continues at coordinate 89,563 of DATLYW010000012.1, read as the reverse complement.
AGAGGCACCCAGTAGCTCCGAACGTCGGCGCCGAAGAGCAGGAAGTTCAACAGCCCGTAGCGGTCGTTGAAGATGAAGCGCCACATCTGCGAGCAGACCACCGTCGGGATCGCCCAGGGAACCAGAACCGCGGCGCGCAACCACCCGCGGCCGCGAAACGACCGGTTCATCGCCAGCGCCAGCCCGAGGCCGACGACCAGCTCCGCCGGAATCGTCGCCACCAGGAAAACCAGGGTCACCTGCAGCGATTGCGCCGCGACCGGGTCGTTCCAGAGGTCGGCGTAGTTTTCCCAGCCGACGCGTTTGGTGCCGAGCCAGGGGAGCGTCAGGATCGAGCGGTAAAAGCTCAAGCGGACCGACTCGAGGACCGGATAGAGGCCGAAGATCGCGACCACCAGCGCGCTCGGAAGCATCAGCAGCAGGGAGGAACGCTCGAAACGCGTCATCGTTCCGGTTCCCGGCGCAGGAGGTCGAGCACCCGGTTCATCTCGCGGCCGGCGAAATCGGCGCGGCGCCGCAGATCGATTTCCGGTCGGGCCAGAACCGCGCTGAAGTACCGCTGCAAGATGCTCGACAGCGGCGCGTAGACGGGCGTGGCGGGTCGCGGAATCGCGCCCTCGAAAACCTCCCGAAGGGATTCGAGCTGCGGCATGCGGCGCAGCAACTCCCCGTCCCGGTAGAGCGCCTTTCGCGTCATCGCCCTGCCCGTCGAAAGCGCAATACGTCGCTGGATCTCTTCGCCCGTCATGAACGCCACGAAGCGCCAGGCAAGATCCGGGTTGCGCGAAAAGCGGCTGATCGCCAGGTGCCAGCCGCCCAGGGCACCGGCTCCCGACCCGGGCGTAAATCCCGGAAGCGGGATCATGCCGACCCGTCCGGCGATGCGGGACTGGGAGAGATCGTTGGCGACGGCCCACGCGTAGGGCCAGTTGCGGTGAAAGACGGCTCGGCCCTGGACGAACAACGTGAGCGACTCCGGTTCCTCGTACGCCAGGACGCCGCGATGGGCGATTCCGTGGATGATGCGGTCGCGGACGAACCGCACCGCTTCGACCGCCCGCGGCCCGTCGACGGCGCTTCTCAGCCGGGCCTGGTCCCACAGGGCGCCGCCGTTGGCGAAAATGAACTCCATCATGTTGCAGACCAGGCCCTCGTACTGCTTGAACTGGCCCGAGTAACCGGCGAGCGAAGCGTCACGCTCTCGCGCGACGATGGTTCTCGCTTGCTCCACCAGGTGCGTCCAGGTGCGCGGCGGCTCGAGGCGGTACTTCGCCAGCAGATCGGCGCGGTAATAGAGAACGCCCGCGTCGATGAAGAGCGGAACGCCGTAGATCCGTCCTCCGTAGCGGCCGGCCTCGAGCGGCGCCTCCAGGAATTCGTCCTGCGCGGCGCGATCGAAAAACCGATCCAGCGGCAGCGCCCAGCCCGCGGAGGCGAACTCCGCGGGCCAGATCACGTCCATCAGGAAAACGTCCAGCGAGCGGTCGCGGTTCTTGAGCTTCTGTGCGAGAAGGTCATGAAACTGGGTGGAGGAGCTGGGACCGACCTCGCGGACCACCCTGACACCGTTTCGCCGTTCGAACTCCGCGATCGCCTCGTCCCAGACCCGTGGCGCCTCGGACTTCCAGCCGACAAAATGGAGCACGCTCGCCGCCCGGGCTTCCCCACCGCCCGCCGGCACGGACACGAGTAAGAACAGAAGCGGCGCCGCGCCGAGCGGGATCGCCTGGTGGTCCTTCATTCCGTGAACTCCCGCGCCGCCTCGGAAAAAACTCCCCGGGGCAGGCCGGCCTTGCGCTCAGGCGAGCTCGCGCAGGAGCCGCTCGGCGGCCTCCTCGCCCGTGCGCACGCAATCCGAGATGCCGACGCCGCCGTACGCGCTGCCCGCCAGAGCGATTCCGGGAAGAGCGGAAAGCGCGTTTCGGACCCGCTCGATTCTCGCGCCGTGCCCCAACTCGTACTGCGGCATGGAGCGAGCATGGCGCCAGACCCGGCGGAACAGCGGCGGCGCCTCGATGCCCACGAGCTCCCGCAGCTCGTTTCTGACCTTGGCTTCCATCGTCGCATCGTCGTCGCGGAATGCCTCCGGCTGCAGCGCTCCGCCGACGAAAGCGCGGAGCAACGCGCCGTCCTCAGGAGCGCGGCCGGGGTATTTTACACTGCAGAAAGTGCAGGCGATGATCGCGCGCTTTTCGACGGCGGGGACGACGAAGCCGAAGGCGTCCAACGGACGGGGAAGGTCGGCCCGTCGGTAGGCGAGGTTGACGGTCGCCGTCGAAACATAAGGGATCGTTCTGAGCTCCACGGCGGCCTCCGTCGCCGCCATGGCCAGGAGATCGGCGGCCGCATGAGCCGGCGCGGCCACGATCACCCCGTCCGCCTCGTAGACGGCGGACTCTCCGGCGCGAATCATCCACGCGGTGCCCGCGCCGCCGCGGACGAGATGGCGGGCGGGCCGACCCAGGTGCACCGAGCCCTCGGGCAGCCGTGACGCCAGAGCGTCGACGAGCTCCTGCATTCCGTTTTCGAGCGTGACGAACAGGCCCCAGCGCGCGCCGCTGCCCGGCGAGCCTCGCTTTTTCCGCCGTTGCTCCGACCAGATGGCGCGGATGACGCTGCGCTTCGCCCGCTCCATCTCCGCCAGCCGGGGCATCGTCGCCTCAAGACTGAGACGCTCCGGGTCGGATGCGTAGATGCCGCCGATCAAAGGTTGCGCCACGCGCTCGAGCAGCTCTTTGCCGAAACGGCGCCGGACGAACGAGGCGAGAGTTTCGTCGCTTGCGGCGCGCCTCCGCGGCACCACCAGCTCGGCGGCGATACGGATCTTGCCCCTCCAGGAGAAGAGCGGGGTCGTGAGAAAGGGGCGGGCGCGCGTCGGCGCGAGCAGGAAGAAGCCTTCGGGCAAGGGCTCGAGCCGGCCCCGATGAACCACGTAGATCTTTCGGTGCTCGGCCCGGGCGGGAACCAGATGCGATTCCAGCCCGAGCCGGCGGCAGAGGTCGAACGCCCAGGGCTTTTCGGTGATGAACGAATCGGGGCCGGCTTCGACGAGAAAGCCCCCGACGCGCTCGGTGGCGATCGAACCCCCGAGGCGGCGCGAAGCCTCGAGGAGCACGACCTCGAGGGGAAGAGAGCGCTCCTGCTTGAGCTCGATCAGGCGGTGGGCGGCGGCCAGTCCCGCGATACCCCCGCCGACCACGGCGATGCGCAGCGTCCTCATGGAACCGCGGAAGCAGACAATGACCTCGAGACGACGTCGGCGAGCATCTCGATGAACAACGGCCGGTCGTTGGGGCAGGGCGCGCGAAGCAGCTCGAGACCGCACGCGGCCGCGATCTTCTTCGCCTCGATGTCGAGATCGTAGAGTACTTCCACGTGGTCGGCGACGAACCCGATCGGCGCCGCCACCGCACGGGAGAACCCCCGCGCCGCCAGCTCGCGGACGACCTGGCGAATGTCGGGCTCGAGCCAGGGTTCGGCGGGGTGCCCGCTGCGGCTCTGATAGGCGAGCGTCCAGCCGTGCCGGCCGAGCCGCTCGGCGATGAGGCTTGCGCTCCGACGGATCTGCTCCACGTAAGGCGAGCGTCGGGCCATCGCCATGGGGATGCTATGGGCGGTGAACACCAGGGGGATTTCACGGCTTTCGCCCTCGGGACAGCTCGCCAGGCAATCGCGGATCTGTTCGCTCCAGGTCTCGACGAACAGCGGATGGTCGTGCCAGCCGCCGCAGAAATCGACCCGCGGTGCAGCGTCACCCAGCTCGGCGCGGGCGTCCGCGACCGTTTCGTGATAACGGTCCCAGCTCGCCTCGCTGTGGTGGGCCGAGAGAACCACTCCGAGCGCGCGGCTTACGCCCGCCCGCGCCATCTCCCGCAGCGCTTCGGCGAGGAACGGACGGGCGTTGCGCAGGCCGACGTGAACCGGCAATGACCGCCCCCTCGCTGCCAGCGCTTCCCCCAAAGCCCGCGCCTGCCGGAAGGTAATCTCGTTGAGCGGCGAGCGGCCGCCCACCGCCTCATAGTGGCGCACGACCTCTTCGATGCGCTCGGCCGGAACCGCCGCGCCTTTCAGCACGCGGTCGAGAAACGGCCGGACCTCTTCGCGGCTTGCGGGGCCGCCGAACGCGACCAGTAGAACGCCGTCGTACGTGCCCGCCATCGCCAGCTCAACGGCAACTCAGCTCGTGCACCGCTTCGACCATCGCCACGACGTTGTCGACGGGAGTCTCGGGAAGCACGCCGTGGCCGAGGTTGAAGATGTGGCCCGGCCGACCGCTGGCCCGCCGCAGGATATCGGCGACCCGCGCGCGAATCTGCCGGGGCGAAGCGAGCAAGGCGGCAGGATCCAGGTTTCCCTGAATCGCGACGTCGAGGCCAACCGCGTTCCAGGCCTCGTCGAGATGCACGCGCCAGTCGACCCCGATCACGTCTCCACCTGCCGCCCGAACGAGCCGCAGCATTCCCGCGGTTCCGGTGCTGAAATGGATCAGCGGCGTTCCCGGGGGGAGCGCTCCGATCACCGCGCGGGTATAAGGCAGGACGAACTCCTCGTAGTCCAGCGGCGCCAGACAGCCGGCCCAGCTGTCGAAGAGCTGAATCGCCTGGGCCCCCGCCTCGATCTGACCGTTGAGATAGTCGGCCACCGCCGCGGCCAACCGTCCCATCAGACGCCGCCACGCCTCCGGCTCGGAGTGGAAGAACCGCTTGGTCCGAAGGTAGGCGTGCGAGCCGCCGCCTTCGATCAGGTAGGAGGCGAGGGTGAAGGGCGCCCCGGCAAAGCCGATCAACGGAACTTCGGGGCGCAGCGCGGAGCGGGTTTTCCGCACCGCCTCGAAGACGAAGGAAAGCTCCCGGCGCGCGTCGAAGTCGCGGAGCCGGTCCACGTCCGAGGCCGCCTGAACCGGTCGCCGGATCACCGGCCCGTCGCCGCGCGCGTATTCGAGGCCGACGCCCATGGGCTCCAGAACCAGAAGGATGTCGGCAAAGACGATGGCGGCGTCGACCTTCAAGCGCTCCACCGGGGAGACGGCGATCTCCGCCGCCAGCTCCGGCATCTTGCAAAGCTCCAGGAACCCGTGCTCGGCGCGCAGCTTGCGGTATTCCTCCATGTAGCGGCCGGCCTGGCGCATCAGCCATACCGGGGTGAAAGGGGTCGGTTCGCGGCGGCAGGCGGCCAGAAAAGGAGCGTCGCTGGCGGTCATGGCGTCAAACCCACAGTACGGAGCCGGGGCGGCAAATTCAACCGTCGCGCCGCGGCCCTCGCACCGCGGAGAAGAAGACGGAAAGGAGCGTGAAGAGGTTGACGACGGAAACGGTATGGTTGAACGAGCCGACGAAGATTTCCGGCGCTTCGCCCCATGCCTGCGGCGACTCGAGCTCCGCGCTGCTCAGTCCCGCGGCGGCGAGGCCGTAGGTGAACAGCGAAGCCGAGAGCGCCACGCCCATGGCGCCGCCGGTCCGCGCCGTGGTCGTGTTCATACCCGAGGCCACTCCGATCTTGTCGCGCGGCACCGAGCCGAGGATCGCGCTCTGGTTCGGCGAGTTGAAGACGGCCCAGCCGAGGCCGGTCAAGAGCAGAGGGAAGATGATCCGGGCAGCGGACGAGCCGGTGCCGAGCGCGCCGATGAAAAACTGTCCGACTACGATCAAGGCCGCTCCCGCCGTGCACAGCAGGCGCGAGCCCATCCGATCCGACATCCAGCCCGCGACCGGCGCCACCAGGACGATCACCACCGAGTTTGAGATCAGAATCCAGCCCATCTGCGTTGGGGTGAAATGCAGGATGTTCTGCAGATAGAACGGCATCAGGAAGCTGATCGCCGACTGGGTCGAGGTGATGAAGAAGAGGCTTAACATCGAGGCCGTAAAGAGCCGGTTGCGGAAAAGCGAAAAGCTGAGAATCGGCATGCTCGACCGCAGCTCGACCCGTATCAGCGCGGCGCCGGCGACTGCCGCCAGGGCCAGCGGAAGCCAGACCCGGGCGCTCGACCAGCCCATGTGCGGGAGCTGGTTCATCGCGTACAGGAACAGGCTGTACGTGACCATGAGCAGGATCGCGCCGGCGAAGTCGACGGAGATCTCCCGCGGCTTTTCCCGGCTCTCCTCGATCAGGCGCCATGCCATGGCGGCGCTCCAGAGGCCCAGCGGCAGGTTGAGGAAAAAGATCCACCGCCAGCCGATCGTGTCGATCAGAAATCCGCCGAGAGTCGGGCCCGTGAGGAAGCCGACGTGGAACGCCATCGAGGCGAAGCCCATCGCTTTGCCGCGCTGGCTCGCGGGGTAAGCGAGCGAGGCGATCGCCCGGCCGTTGGCCGAGATCATCGCGCCGCCGAGCGCCTGGAGCCCGCGGAACAGGATGATCTGCCATGCCGACCCGGAAACGCCGCACAGGGCGGAGCTCACAACGAAGAGCAGCAGGCCCGCCGCGTAGAAGCGCCGCCGACCGAAAAGGTCGCCCAGGCGACCGAGCGTGATGACGGTCCCGACCAGCAGCAGATCGTAGACGAGCAAAACCCACTGGATCGTGTTGAGGCTCGTATTGAACGTGCGCGTCAGAGTAGGGAGCGCCACCAGCAACGCGCGCTGGTCCAGCCCCACGATGAACTGACCGAGGCAGACGTTGGTCAGAACGAGCGCGAGCCGTCTGGAGTCCGCGGGCGGGGAGCCGTCGAGGTTCATCTTTCGCTTTCGAGTTCCGGCGGAAAAAGCGGGCCGCGCCCGCCCGGGGGAATGGCGGGCGGCGGGACCGGTTGGCCCGGGCGCGCCGGGCCTCGGCACGGGCAAGGGTCGAGAGGTCGACGCCTCGCTCGCTCCTGAAGGAGCCTCGGTGGAGGAGTCTTCCGGCCCAGCTTTCCTCCGCTACGGCGGTCGGCCCGTGGAGGAACACCAGAGCCTCGCCCTGGACGTCGACCTTGATCGCTTCGCCTTCCTTGAATTCTCCTGCGAAGATCTTAACCGCGAGCGGGTCCTGGATCAATCGCTGGATCGTCCGCTTCAGCGGCCGGGCGCCGAAGACCGGGTCGTAACCCTTGTCGGCGATCAGCGCTTTGGCGCGGTCGGTCACGTCCAGGCGTATCCCGCGCCGGGCGAGGTTGGCGCCCCGCCGAGCTGGATGTCGACGATGGTCTCGATTTCCTCACGACCGAGACGGTTGAACGCGATGATTTCGTCGATCCGGTTCAGAAGCTCGGTTTGAACGCCTCGCGCAAGGCGGCAGCCGCGCGCCGCTCCATCTCCTGGCGGTCGCCTCCGGCGGGATCGAGGATGTGGCGGCTGCCGAGATTCGAGGTTACGATGATGGCCGTGTTCTTGAAGTCGACCGTCCGACCCTGCCCGCGGGTGTCAAGAAACGCGCGCCGGTTCGCGGCCGCCGGGAGCGGTCAGGACTCGTCCTTGGGAAGCTGAAAGAACTCCAGGGCCTCGATGTTCGGCTCCGGCTGGAGCGGCGGCGCCGGCTCAACGCCGTCGAACGCGATGCCCCGCTCCGGAGCGATCGTGATCGGGTACTCGCGCGGCTCCACCGACGTGCCGCGCATCTTCTTGATGTACAGGGAGCGGGTGTATCGGCCGTTCGTCAAGCCGACCTTGAGCAGCAGAACGCCCGATGCGAGAAATTCCTCGATGCCGACGGTGAGGTCGTGCTCCGTGCGCCCGGGGAGCTGTGAAGAAAAGAGATTGGTTGTCGTGAGTTGCGTTTGGAGCAGGTGAATCAGGGCGCGCGCCTGCTCCTGGATGCGAATCGGCGAGTCGGCGGACAGGATCAGCGGCGTCATCGGATCGATTACCAGCCGTTTTGCTTCCATGCGCCTGCCGTACGTCGCCAGGTCGGCGATGATCTTCGGAAGATCCACACCCTTCTCGGCGATCGCGGCCGCGCGGCCGCTGAAATACGGGGAAGCGTCGAGAATCACCAGGCTCTTGTCCTGGATATAGTTCTGCAGATTCCAGCCGAGAGACGCAGCCGACTGCAGGATCTCGGCGGGCCGTTCGTCCACGGTCACGTAGATCGCCTTCTCGTTGTGGCGCAATCCGGCCAGCAGAAACTGAATGCAGAGCGTGGTCTTCCCCGTGCCGGCGTCGCCGGCAACCAGGTAGCTCCGGCCCCGGAGAAACCCTCCCTGCAACAGCCGGTCGAGCTCCGCGATTCCCGTGGAGACCCGCTGGCTGTCCGTGCCCGCCTGCATCAGTTTCCGCCTTTCACGTTGTTATCGCTCTGCTCCGCGAGAACGATGCCGCGCCCCTTGACGATGTCGAACTCGTGCTGCTCGGGCCGGACGTCGGTGCAGCGCATCTTCTCCACGATCATCGTGCGAACCAGGCGCCCGTCCCGCCACACCAGCTCGAGCACCACGGCGCCGGCGACCAGGTACTCCTCGATACCGTGCATCGAGCGCTCGCCGGTCCTCGGCACGGCATAGGAGGTGAGAACGTTGGTGGTCGGCATCGAGCTGCGCAGCAGGTTGATGAGCAACCGCGTTTGGTCCTGGATTCTGGCCGCCGTGTCCCGCAGCAGCACGAACGGACCGCACGGGTCGAGCACGAGACGCTTGGCGCCCAGGCGGCTGACGAACCCGGCGAGGTCACCGATCGCCTTGCGGATGTCGATTTGCCGGTCCTTGCCGGCTCCAGGCAGGGAAGTGAGGTAAGTGCCGGCGCTGAGGATCGCCAGCTCCTTGTTCTCGATTCGTTGCTCGAAGTCCCAGCCCATCGAGGCCGCCTGCTCGACGACGTCGCCCGGACTCTCGTCGGCGGCGACATAGATGCCCTTCTCGCCGCGGGCGAGTCCTTCCTGGAGGAACTGCAGAGCGAAGATGGTCTTGCCGGTTCCGGGGTCGCCGGTGACGAGGATCGATCGTCCCTGCGGCAAGCCGCCCTCGATCAACCGATCCAGTCCCGCGATGCCGGTCGGCACGCGTTCTATCTGCGCCATGGGAATTCCTTGCCACCAGAAGCGAAAAGGCTTGGTAGCCGAAACATATCGCGATTGCCAAAAACATGCCAGCGGTGCCGGGTGGATGGCCGTTAAATCAAAGACTTACGGCGGCGCTTTCCGGCGTTTTGTCGCACAGCGGTAAATTATGGACAACTTCGAAAAATTCCTGGACAAAAATGTTTGCCGCACACTCGGCCGAGCGTGCCTTCGAACGCCGGGGCAGGGCCGATCGCCGAATTGCAAAGGGCCGCTCGGGGGGCTAGAATGCGCGTCGCCGATGTCCCAGTTTCTGAGGCCGAACGTCGCCGAGCTGACGCCCTATGTTCCCGGGGAGCAGCCGCGTGACGGGGCCGCCATCAAGCTCAACACCAACGAAAACCCCTATCCGCCTTCGCCGCGCGTGGTTTCGGCGCTCAAGAAGTCGATCGGCCGCTCGCTGCGCCTGTACCCGGAACCTCTCGCCGACACGCTGCGGGCGGCGGCGGCCTTTGCCTACGGCGTGAAGGCGGAAAACGTGCTCGCCGGAAACGGCTCCGACGAGCTTCTCGCGATGCTGCTCCGGGCGTTCGTGGCTCCCGGCGGGCAGGTGGCGTTTCCGGTGCCGACCTACTCGCTCTACGATACCCTGGCCCTGATTCACGGGGCGGAGCCGCTGCGGGTGGACTACGCTCCCGACTTTTCTCTGCCACCGGAGCTGTTCTCGCGGAGCGCGGCGCTCACCTTTCTCTGCAACCCGAACTCCCCCTCGGGCACGCTCGTGCCGCCGGGCGACATCCGCAGGCTCGCCCGATCGCTCTGCGGTCTTCTCGTCGTCGACGAAGCCTATATCGATTTCGCGGAGACCGAGGGGGCTTCGGCCCTGCCTTTGATCCGGGAACTGCCCAATCTGATCGTGCTGCGAACGTTCTCGAAATCCTTTTCCCTGGCAGGCATGCGTATCGGGCTGGCGTTCGGGCCGGAGGCGTTGATCGCCGGGCTGGCGAAGGTGAAGGACTCGTATAACCTCAATCGCCTGAGCATCGTGGCGGCCGCCGCCGCGCTCGAGGATCTGCCGTGGATGCGCCGCAACGCGCGGCGCATCCAGAGGACGCGCGCGAGAATGACCCGGGGGCTGGAAAAGCTCGGCTATCAGGTGCCGCCCTCGCATGCCAACTTCGTGCTGGCGCGCAAGCCCGGGCGCAACCTGCGCGGCGTGTACGAGGCGCTCAAGGCGCGAAACATCCTGGTGCGGCACTTCGACGTTCCGGCACTGCGCGACAGCCTGCGGATCTCGGTCGGGACGCCGCAAGAAATCGAGATACTGTTGCGGGAGCTCGGAAACCTTCCGGACGGAAACGCGCCGGTCTAGGAGGCGGGCGGCGATGACCCCTCGAATCGTCGGGCTCGACCACATCGTTCTCAACGTTCGCGACGTCGAGCGCTCGCTGCAATTTTACACCGGGGTGCTCGGTCTGCAGCCGGAGCGGCTCGAGGAATTCAGAGCGGGGAAGGCCGGCTTCCCGTCGGTGCGCGTGAGCGCCGAAACCGTCATCGATCTGTTTCCATCGGCGCCGTACGCCGGGGCGGGCGGCGTCAAGGACGAGAAGGCGGACGGGAATCTGCGCCATTTCTGCATGGTGATGGCCGACGAAGATTTCGAACCGGTGCTCGCCCGGCTCGCGGCACACGGGGTGCGGATTCGAGAGGGGCCAGTGGCCCGCTGGGGAGCGCGGGGCATGGCGGTCTCGATCTATTTCCTCGATCCGGACGGCAACGAGATCGAGCTCCGCCGCTATTGACCGATCGCCGTGGCCCGAACGATCAGGCCGCGCTCTCCTTGAGCCGCTCCAGCTTGACCTTGACGATGCGGCGCCCTTCCATGTCGACGATCGTCAGCCGGTAACCGCTGTCCTCGACCCATTCGCCGCCGCGGGGGATGCGCTTGAGCTTCGCCAGGACGAAGCCGGCGAGCGTGTGGTAGTCGGGCGACTCCTCGAAGGGCAGGTCGTAATCCGATTTGAGCGTCTTGAGCAGCACGGAGCCCTGGACGACGAGCGAGCCATCGGGCAGCCGCTCCACCGGTCCCTGCTCCTCCCGGTCGTATTCGTCCCGTATCTCGCCGACGATCTCTTCGAGCAGGTCCTCGAGCGTGACCAGGCCCTCGACCTCGCCGTATTCGTTGACGACGATCGCCATCGCGAGCCGGCGGCGCTGAAGCTGCTTGAGCAGCTCGCTGATCGGCAGCGTGCTCGGAACGAAAAACGCCGGGTGGAGGTGGTCGCGGAGACGAAACTCGCTCTTTTCCTGCAGCGCCTTGAACAGGTCCTTGTTGTAGAGAAAGCCGACGATGTGGTCGAGTTCCCCCTCGTACACCGGGATGCGCGAGAAGCCGCTCTCGACGAAGCTCCGAGCCGCCTCGGCGGCCGACGTGTTGATCTCAAGGGCATGGATCTCCGTCCGCGGCACCATGACCGCTTTTACCGGGGTGTCGGCGAACTCGAAGACGCTGTGGATCAGCTCTTTTTCGGTTTCGTTGAAGATTCCCTGTGCCGCTCCCTCGCGCACGAGTGATTTCACCTCCTCCACGGAAATGAAGCTCGCGGTTCCTCCCTCCCCGCCGCCGAATAACCGCAATACGGCGTTGCTCGAGGCGGTCAGGAGGCGCACCAGGAACCCGGTGGCGCGCGAGAGCAGGTCGATGGGGCGGGCCACCAGAAAGGCGATCGGCTCGGAGAAACGCAAGCCCAGCGACTTGGGTACCAGCTCGCCGAGCACCAGGGACAGATAGGAGATCGGCAGCACCACGACGACCACCGAGATCGCTTCCGCCCACGACGAGAGCACGGGAATCCCCAGCGCTTCGATCCTGGGTTGCAGGAAGCCAGCGGCCGCGACGCCGCCGATTGCGGAGGCGAGCGAACCGACCACGGTCACGCCGATCTGCACGGTTGCGAGAAACCGGTCCGGGTCGTTTTTCAACCGGGCCACCGCGGCGGCCGATTTGACTCCCTTTTCCAGTAGCGCGTCGATCCGGCTCTTGCGGGTCGCAATCATCGCCATCTCGGAGGCGGAAAAGAAGCCGTTGGCGAGGATCAAAAAAAGGATCAGGAAGACCTCGAACCACATGTTTTCAAACGTCATAGCAGCGTCTCCAGCTTGCACGCGGCCGGCGCGGCGGCTCCGTTGGATGGTCTCCGGCGGTTAGCAAAGGGTCCTGGCCCCGGCAGGCAGAGGCCGTGGAAGGGCAGAAGACATGAACGACTCCAGTTTACGCATCCGGCCGCCAAATATCAAGTTTGAGGTTTATTCCCGAACCCGTTTGAGGTAGGATCGGGCCCATGCAAGTCGGCGAAAGTCAAAAGGAAAAAACCACGCTGACGGGAACGGTCAGGAAGATCGCTTACCATCACCCCGAGACTTTCTACACAGTGGCCCGTCTGGAGGTCGCCGACACGTCGACCGTCACGGTCGTGGGAGGCATGCACCCGCTCGCCGAGGGCGAGGAGATCAAGGTCAGCGGCAACTGGAAGAACCATCCCCGCTACGGGCTCCAGTTTCAGGTCGAGCACTGGGAGAAAATCGAGCCGGCGACCCTAGAAGGAATTGAAAAGTATCTGGGCTCTGGACTGATCAAGGGCATCGGGCCGGTATACGCGCGGCGCCTCGTGGCCGCCTTCGGCCTCGACACGTTGCGGGTTCTTTCCGAGGAGCCGCTGCGGATCCTGGAGGTGGAGGGCATCGGAGAGGTCCGGGCGCGCCGCATCCTCGAGGCCTGGCAAGAGCAGCGCGGCATGCAGGACGTGATGGTCTTCCTCCAGGGGCACGGGGTGAGCCCGGCCCTGGCGTTGAAAATCTACCGGCTCTACGGCGCGGAGAGCGTGGCCCGGGTGAAGGCGGACCCTTACAGCCTCACCCGCGACGTCCACGGCGTCGGCTTTCTGCTCGCGGACCGCATCGCGTCCGGCCTGGGCGTGCGCGGCGACTCGCCGCTGCGCGTGCAGGCGGGGGTCCTGCATCTCCTGGGCGAGCACGCCGAGCGCGGGCACTGCTTCGTCACGCTCGAGATGCTCTGCCGCGACGGGGCGCACTTGCTGGGTGTCGATGCGGAGACGGTCGCGATCGCTGTCGAGCGGCTCGCCGAGGAAGGACGGCTGGTCGTGCAGCAGCGCCCCGGGGAACCGGTGCGGGTTTACCTGGCGGCTCTCCACGAGGCGGAAACACGGGTCGCCGAGGCGATCCGCAGGTTGCTCGCAACGCCGTCCTTCCTGACCGCGGAAAAGCCCGCCAGCGCGGCCGGCGGGATACGGGGCACGGTCGATTTCTCAACCCCCGATCTATGGTCGTCCGTGCGGCCGCTCGATCCCGAGCAGGCCGTCGCCGCGCGCCGGGCCCTGGAGCAGAAAGTCTTCATCATCACGGGAGGGCCGGGAACCGGAAAAACCACGCTGCTCACCGCGCTGCTGGCAACGCTGCGGCGCGCCAAGGTCTCTTTCGCGCTGGCGGCGCCGACCGGGCGTGCGGCGAAGCGCATGCGCGAGAGCGCCGGAGAAGAGGCGACGACCGTTCACCGCCTGCTCGAGTACAACCCCCGTGAAGGGCGGTTTTTGCGTGACGAGGAGCGGCCCCTCGAGGTCGACGTCGTCATCGTCGACGAGGCCTCGATGGTCGATCTGACGCTGATGGATCACCTGCTCAGGGCGGTGGACCCGCACAGCCATCTCATCCTTCTGGGCGACGTCGACCAGCTGCCGTCGGTCGGGCCGGGGAGCGTGCTCAAGGACCTGATCGATTCCGGCGTGGTTCCGGTCGCGGTGCTCCGCCGGGTCTTCCGCCAGGAGAGCGAGAGCGGGATCGTGCTCAACGCGCACCGCATCCTGCAGGGGCGGGGCCTCGAATTTACCGGGCCGCGGGAGCGCCGCGACTTCGATTTCCTGCCGCGCGAGAGCGAGGCGGAGATCCTCGAAACGGTCAAGTGGCTGGTACGCGACGAGATTCCAGAGCGACTGGGCATTCCGCGGGAGCTGGCGGCGCAGAGCATCCAGGTGCTCACGCCGATGCACCGGGGGCTGCTTGGAACGGTGCAGCTCAACCGCGAGCTGCAGCAGCTGCTCAATCCGCAGGGCGAGACGCTGGAACGCGGCGGCTCTCTGCTGCGGGCGGGAGACAAGGTCATGCAGTTGCGCAACAACTATGACCGCGGCGTTTTCAACGGCGACCTCGGGCGGGTCGCGCGCGTCGATCGCGAGCAGGGCAAAATCGCCGTCGACTTCGACGAGCGGGTTCTCGAGTACGACGCCGACGAACTCGACGAGCTGAGCCTCGCGTACGCGACCTCGATCCACAAGAGCCAGGGAAGCGAATACCCGGCGGTGGTCGTTCCGCTTCACACCTCGCACTACATGATGCTTTACCGCAGCATCCTCTACACGGCGGTCACGCGGGCGAAAAAGCTCGTGGTGGTGGTGGGAAGCCGAAAAGCGCTGGCGATGGCGATCCGCAACGTCCGGGTCGAGAAGCGCAACACCGGTTTGCGCGAAAAGCTCGCCGCCGGGCCGGCGGGGGCATACTGAGGAGTTCGTCGGTAGGTGGACATCCATCGTGTCGGCCGGGATCCGAACAACGCGGGCACGGGAACGTAAAGCTCCTGCTTCAGCCCGGGCGGTCGGATAACTGCTCGCGGGGAGGATGGGGCGGTAGCCTGCGAGGCAGCCGCCATGATGCAATGTCCACGTACTTACGAGCTCGCGATGAATTGCTGTCGGCCGGATTCAAACAGGCGCCCGAGCTTCCCGGCCGGCGGAGGCAGTCCCAGGCGCTCGAGGCAGGCCCAGAGCGTGGCCTGGTTGCTCGCGACCACGGGCTTGCCGAGATCCCGTTCCAACGGCTCGATCGCCTCGATCATCCGCGTGTTGGTGCAGCTGAGGAACAGGCCGTCGGCTTCCGGCGGAAAGTTCTGCCGGGCGATCTCGACCCACTGCTCCGGGGGCACGCTCCCGTAGCGCTTGCTTTCGAGGCCGAGTCCGACGTCGTGCAGCACGGTAAAACCGGCCTCGGCGAGGTAGCGGGCCTCGCGCTCGTTGGTTTCTCTGACGTACGGGCTGATCAGGACCAGCCGGCGCACGTCGAGGCGGAGGAGCGCCTCGCGGATCGCCTGCGCGGTGGTGATCACCGGACGGCCGCTCGCTCCCGCGATCGTCTCCACCAGAGCGGCCTCGTGGGCGAGGCCGTCCTCCATGGAGTTCGCGGTGCAGTGAAAGACAATCAGGTCCGGCTCGACATCCGACAGAGCTTCAGCCGCCTCCCGGAGCGCGCCCCGCAACTCCCCGAGGGGTTTGCGCCATCGGCCGGTCATGCGCAGCCGGGTGACATGGACGGCCAGCTCGGGCGGAGCGTAGCGGTGGAACTGCGGCTCGGTCAGCCGGTTGCTAGAAGGGATGATCAAGCCAAGGCGGGCCCCAGGCGTCATAAGCCCGCCGGGCGCAGCCTGTAGAACCGCCGCGCGTTCTCGTGCAGCACCGCCGATTTGTCGGCGTCGGTGAGCTCGCGGTTGTCGAGCATCTCGCCGATCTCGTGCTTGCAGAACTCGTTGTTGACCTCGTGCGGAAAATCGCTGGAGTAGAGGAACGGCTTCGCTCCCACGCGGCGGATGGCATGGGCGATATCGGGCTCGTCTCCTTCACAGCCGACGAAGATCCGGCCCTCGTCGATGTGGCGCGCGATGTAGTCGCTCACTTTCTCCTTCGGGCGCAGGCGGAGAAACCGGCCGCGGGGGTCGTGCTGGACGTGAGTTTCCCACGACCGGTCGAAGCGCTCGAGACAGAGCAGCAGCCATGCGACCCCGCCTTCCATGAACCCGAAGCGCGCGTTGGGAAAGCGGTCGAGGACACCGTTGAAGACGATGCCGGCGAAGGAGATCATCTGTCCGAACGGATGGCCGAGGGCGTGGACGGGGGCGTACGGGGTGAGATCGTCCAGCCCGAGGTTTTCGTGCGCCCCGCCGTGGATCCCGATCGCGCAGCCGAGACGGTCCGCCTCCTCGTAAATGGGCCAGTAGCGCGGATCGCCCAGATGCGCCTGGATCCCGGTGGAGGGCAGCATCGCGCCGCACATGCCCAGCTCCCTGACCGCCCGACGCAGCTCTTCAACGGCCGCTTCCGGTTCCTGCAGCGGAACGAGCGCCATCGCCTGGAAGCGGGGACTTTTCTTGAGGTATGTGTGGCAGATCCAGTCATTGTAGGCGCGCGCCACGTCGATCGCCCAGTCGCGGCTGACGATCTTTCCGAAAGCCAGCCCGAGGGTCGTGTACAGGACCGTGCTTTCGATCCCGACGTCCTCCAGGAAATCGACCCAGCCGTCCGGGCCGACTTTGTTGAAAGCGCCCGGCGGAAAATCGTGAAGGTTGGAAGAGTGGAGATGATCGAGCGGGGGAAAAGGGTTGAAGAAGGAGTGTGTCTCGTACTTTTCCTGATACGGGCGGGGCATGAACCCGACGATCGCCCGGGTATCCTCGATCACATGACCGTCGGCGTCGACGATAGCATGGCCTTGAAATGCCATCGGAAAACCTCCGCGTGGAGCTGTCTGCTCCTAAGGCAACAACAGAATCACCGCCCTGTCAAGCGGTGCGCCGCCGGATTTCGGTTTGCGAGGATCCGAACTTCTGGCGGCGCCTCGGCCTCGGGGCAGGCGACGGACTTGCGGACGGCGGCCGTGCCGCTATGTCAGCTGGCCGCGCCGAACCATTTCCTGTACAGCTGCTCGTAGACGCCGTTTTCCTTGAGCTTCAGCAACGCTTCGTTGACCGGTTTTCGGTGCGGGCTGTTCGGCGGAAACGCGATACCGTAGCTTTCCTTGCGAAAGATCGGGCCGACCACCTGCACCCGCCCCCGCCCCTGGCGCGCGGCGTAGTGAAGCAGCACCGGGGCATCGTACACCACCGCTTGCGCCCTTTCGCGCGCGAGCGCGTCCAGCGCCTCCTCGATGTCGGTGAACTCCAGCGGCTCGGCGTTTTGTTGCCGCAGATACTCCACCGAGGTGCTTCCCGAGACGGTGGCCACCCGCTTGCCCGGCAGGTCCTCGGGACCGTCGATCTCGCCGCGGAGTTCGTGGAGCGTCAGGGACGAGGTGACGCTGGCGGTGAAGTAGGCGATGAAAACCACGCTGGTGAACATCCAGATGACCGCCGCCACCCGGGCGGCGGCCGTCTTCGGCATCTGGTCGGCCTGCGTCGCCAGCGTCGCCGCCGCCCACCAGCACGCTTCGAAGATCCCGGGAAAGTAGGAGCGGTGGATGAGCAGGCCGCCGGGAGCGCGCCGCTCGAAGAACCACACGATGTGGGCGGGAACGAGAATGATGCCGGCGACGGCTGCGACCAGCGGCAACACCGCCGAGCTGAAGACTCCCGAGACGAGATTGTGGAAGAACCCGATCCCGGCCGGCTGGGCCGGGACGAGGATTTGAAGCCCCGCGTCGAACATCGGGTGGGAGAAGTCCCATCGCATCTCGCGCTCGGCGGTGATCGAGATCGCGGCGATACCGAGGTCGGCTTCCCCGGAGCGCACGGCTTCGAGAAGCTCCCTCACGGTGGGCTTGACGACGAAATCGGATCGCACGTTGAGCTGGCGGGCGATCTCTTCCCACAGCTCGATGCTGAAGCCGGTGAGCTTTCCTCCGTCCTGCAAAACGAAAGGCTTGACCGGGCGCGTGGCGACCCGCAGCTTCTCTCGGGCGGGCTGCGCGAAAGCCGTTGCGGCGCCGAACAGCACCGCGACCAGAATCACCCATGTCTTCATGGCGTGGACACGGCGCGGCCAGCGTCGGTAACGGGCCGCGCTTCCGGCTTCTCCAGCGCCGCCTTGGCTAGCCGCCGGCGGGAAGCAGCGAAAAATCGAGAAACTTCTGCGGGTCCACGTCGGCGGGAATCGGCCGTTCGCGCCGCAGGAGATCGACGTAGCCGCGCGCGACCTTCGGGTCGAGCCGCCCGTCCTTGTTGAGCAGCTTGAGCAGCGTCGCATACGTTTGCTCGGCCTCGGCGGTGGTGACCTTGAACTTTTCGGCGACCATTCTCGTGCTCTCGACGCGGTTGGCGCGGATCCAGGAAACCGACTCCATCAGCGCGGCGAGCGCAGCCCGTACCGTTTCCCGGTTGTTCTTGATCTCGGCCTGCGAGGTGACCACGCCGACGTACGGAATGTCCACGAGGTCTCCGAGGAACATGAATTTCTTGAAACCCAGCGAGACCGCCTTGTCGTCGAAGGGGGGCGTCACCACCGTACCGGCCACGCGACGGCTGACGAGGGCCGTAAAGCTGTCCGCCGTGCCTCCCGTGGTGATGATGCCGACGTCCTTCTCGGGAATCTCCCACTTCTTGAGCGCTGCCTGGAGGAAGTAGTGGGGCGACGTTCGGATGCCGGAGATGGCGATGTTCTTGCCGATCAGGTCCTGAGGCTTGTTGATCTCCTTGCTGGTCACGAGGACCCATGGAGCCCCGTTGCAAAAATTCAGCACCACCACGACCGGCAGGCCCGAGACGGCGGCGGAAATGCCCGTCGAGACGGATGGAAAGAAATTGATGTTGCCGTTGATGAGCGCTTGCGGCTGGATGCCGGTGCGCATCTGGATGTACTCGGCCTCGAGGCCGTGCTTCCGCAGTATGCCCTTTTCCCGCGCCACGTAAAAAGGCAGGTAGGAAAACGCCAGGGAGGGAAAGCCGACGCGGATTTTCCTAACCCCGTCCGCCCCTGAAACGAACACGGGCGCGGCGAAAGAGAGCGCCAGCGCCAGAACGATCGCGGAACTCTTGGCAGGCATCGCCCCTCCTTGAAACTCGAGCTTATACGGGCACGATTCTACGCGACTGCCGCCCCGACGGCCGCCTTCCCGATCCAGCCGCGGCGCGCGGCGGAAAGAGCGGCGGGAGCGGGAAGATCGGTCAGCTTGAAGAAACGGACGGCGTTCTGCCCCAAAAGCCTTTTTTTCCGCGCGAAGCTGAGATCTCCGCACTCGACGATGTCCCTGACGGAGTCGGGGAACCGGCAATCCCAATGGCAGTAGTCCGAGGCATAGAGAACCGTCTGCTCGCCGTTGGCCGCGAGAACGCGGTCCAGGCCGCTTTCCTCCGATTCGCAGGTAACCACGATCTGCTCGCTCGCGATGATCTCGCTGGGTCGGCGCTTGAGGTCGGGCATCTGCGGCGCGAGCCTTTCCAGATGCTCGTCGAAGCGCTCCGCCCAGTACGGCAGCCAGCCCGCGCCGCCTTCCATGAAGCCCACCCTCAGCTTCGCGAAGCGGTCGAACACTCCCTCGCCAATCATGTGCATCATGGCGATCATCAATTCGAAAGGAAAAGCCGTCATGTGGACGTAGACGTACTTGAAGAAGCGCTCGCTCCCCGCACCCATGACTCCGGAAACCCCCGGCACGCCATCATGGCCCGTCTGGGGATGGACGCAAAGCGGCATGCCGAGCGACTGCGCGCAGTCGTAGATCGGATCGAACATCGGATCGCCCATGTTGCGGCCGTAGACGTTGGTCGGCAGCATCGCTGCGACCGCGCCGGCCCTGGCGAGGTATTCGAGCTCGCGGACCGCCGCTTGCGGCGCCTGGCACGGGATCAGGCCCACGGCTTTCAGCCGCTCGCGATCCGCGGAGCAATACTCGAGGAGCCATTCGTTGACGGCCCGGCAGAGGACAGCGGCGAGCTCCCCGCTCATCAACCCGTTGACGGTGAGCGCGATCTGCGTGCCGAAAAGGACCGCCACGTCGATCCCCTCGAGATCCATGTCCTTGAGCCGGGCGGCCGGATCGGTCATCCCCGGCCGACTCTTGCGCGCCTTGTCGGTCATGGGGCCGGAAACGCCCGGTCCGGGCCCCTGAGAAGCTGACCAGATGCGCCCCTCGAGCAGGATCCGAGAGTTTCCCTGATTGTCCTTGAGCCGTACCGGAGCCTGCGATCGCCACTTCTCGGGCATACGGCTGCGCAAGTCGACATCGCCCTCGTAGACATGACCGTCCGCGTCGACGACCAGCACGTCGTTCCAATCGTCCATCGATTTTCTCCCGGCCGCCGCGTCGCCCGCGGCCGCCGTCCCAAAGCCGGCGCAGAGTCTAGGCGGAGCCGGTGGCGCTGTCAAGCGAGCGACGCGCTTTGTTGACCGGTCCGAAGCGATCCGATATCAAGCAAGAATCTCCATGGAACGCGTGCTCCAGGATTGCGCCGACGGAAGGCCCCTTACCCGGGAAGCGGCGCTTCGCCTGGCGGAAAGCGCCGAGATCGAGCCCTTGCTGGCGGCCGCGGCCGCTCTGCGGGATCGGGGGAAAGGGAAGGTCGTCAGCTTTTCTCCGAAGGTCTTCCTTCCGCTGACCAACCTCTGCCGCGACTTCTGCGGCTACTGCACCTTTCGCAGGGCGCCAGGCGAGCCGGGGGCCAGGACGATGACCATCGAGGAGGTCCTCAGGACAGCGCGCCGGGGCGAAACGCTCGGCTGCACCGAGGCCCTCTTCAGTCTCGGGGACAAGCCGGAAGCGATCTACCCTGAAATGCGGAGCTTTCTGGCGCAACGCGGGATGCGGCGCACGCTCGACTATCTCTACGAAGCCTGCAGCGCGGTGCTCGCGGAGACCAGGCTTCTGCCCCACTGCAACTCGGGCCTCATGGGCGGGCGCGACCTCACGCGCTTCAGGGAGGTAAACGCCAGCGTCGGATTGATGCTGGAAAGCGTGAGCGAACGGCTCGCGTCGCCCGGGGGGCCGCACGCGGCCGCTCCCGATAAAAAGCCGGCGACCCGTCTGCGCATGATCGAAACCGCGGGAAGGCTGCGGATCCCGTTCACCACGGGGATCCTGATCGGCATCGGCGAGACTTGGCCGGAGCGAGTGGATTCGCTTTTCGCGATTCGCGCCTTGCACGAGCGCTACGGGCACATCCAGGAGGTGATCATCCAGAACTTCCGGCAAAAGCCCGACATCCCCATGCGCGCTCACCGCGAGCCGACGCACGCGGAAATGATGAAGACGATCGCCCTCGCCCGGCTGATCCTGGGAAGCACCATGAACATCCAGGCGCCGCCCAACCTGGCGCCGGACGGCTACGGCGACTACCTGCGCGCCGGGATCAACGACTGGGGCGGAGTGTCTCCGCTGACGCCGGACTTCATCAATCCCGAAGCGCCGTGGCCGGCCCTGCAGGTGCTGCGGGAGAAGAGCGCCGAGGCCGGTTTCGAGCTCAAGGCGCGCCTGCCGGTTTACCCGGAGTTTATCAACGACCGCTTTCTCGCACCCGGCCCGCTCGCACTGGCCCGTCGGCTCTGCGGGCCGGACGGTTACGTGATCGGCGGCGGTCCGCTCCGGGCGCTCGCCTCCGCCGGGCTTTGAGGTCGTCGTGCTCGTAGCATTGAGCGGAGGCAGTGGCGGAGCCAAGCTGGTCGAGGGCTTGGCGCGCGAAAGCGACCCTGGAAAGCTCACGGTCGTTTGCAATACCGCCGACGATGTGGTCGTGCACGGTCTCCATGTCTCGCCGGACCTCGACACCGTCATGTACACGCTCGCCGGCCTGCGCGACGACGCGAAGGGCTGGGGGATTCGGGGCGACACGTTCCACGCCCTGGAGCAGCTCGGGCGCTACGGCCGCGAAACCTGGTTTCGACTCGGCGACCGGGATCTGGCGACGCACATCGTCCGGACCGAGCTCCTGTCCCGGGGGTACAAGCTCTCGCAGGTAACCGCAGAGCTTTGCGGGCGGCTCGGGGTGGCGGCGGTGGTTCTGCCGATGGCGGACGAGCGCGTTGTGACCCGAGTGAAGACCCGCGACGGGGACGTGCTCGCTTTCCAGGAATACTTCGTGCGAAGGCGCTGGCAGCCGGAGGTGGCCGCGATCGCTTACGAAGGCCTCGATCGCTGTCGGCCCGCGCCGGGGCTGCTTCGAGCTATCGGCGAGGCAACCGTGATCGTTGTCTGCCCGAGCAATCCGGTGACGAGCATCGGGCCGATTCTCGGAGTCCCGGGTATCCGGGACGCGCTCCGCGAGACCAGGGCCAGGGTGGTCGGTGTGAGCCCGCTCGTGGGCACGAGGGCAATCACCGGGCCGGCCCACCGCTTGATGGCTGCCGCTGGCATGGAGCCCTCCGCGTACGGCGTAGCCGCCGCCTACGCCGATTTTCTCGACTGCTTCGTGATCGATCGCGCCGACCGGGGAGAAGAGCCGAGACTGCGCAGCCTGGGGATCGAGACCGCGGCCACCGACATTCTCATGGACTCGGTTGCGGCCAAGTCGCGGCTGGCGCGCGAGGTCTTGGCCTTGGCGAAAGAATAATGCTAAACAAAAATTTTTACGGCGTGTCATGAAAGTCGCGGCTCTGATACCGGTGAAGGATTTTCGCAACGCCAAGCACCGCTTGAGCCCAGCCTTGCGGGAAGCCGAACGTGAGCGGCTGGCGGAGGCGATGTTCCGCGACGTGCTGAGGCGGGTCCTGGCCGCCGCGGGCCTCGCTGCCACATACGTGGTCACGGGCGACCAACGGGTCGCCGAGATCGCGCGCTCGCTCGGCGCCCGGGTGCTTCGCGAAAGCGCGGAGCGGGGTGAAACCGAGGCGGTGAACTTTGCGCGCTCGGAGGCGCGGCGTGCGGGGCATGAAGCCGTGCTGATCCTGCCGGCTGATCTTCCGCTGCTGCGAACCGAGGACGTGGAGGCGCTGCTCGCCTCGCTCCCCACGGAACGGCCAGCGCCGTTTGCCCTGCTCGTGCCCTCGCACGACCGGCTCGGAACCAACGCTCTCCTGCTGGCGCCGCCGGAAATCATCGAGCTCCGCTTCGGGTACGACAGCTTCAACTACCACCTCGAGCAGATTTCGGTCCGGGGGTTGCCGCCCCGTTTCGTCGAGAACGAGCGTCTGGCGCTCGACATCGACGAGCCGCGGGACCTCGAACGATTTCTGGAACGCGGCGATGCGGACGGCGAGACGAGCCGCGTCGTTCTGGAGATGCTCGGGGAGCCTCGGCGGGCGCTGCTCGGGGGAATCCGTTGAGAGCGCTGCAGCTGTTCGGGCTCACCGGCATCGGAGAGATCCGGGCCGGCGACGCGGTCGGCCTGTTGATCTGCGAGGCCTGCGCGCGCAACGGCGTGCGGCTGGAAGAGGGCGACGTCGTCGTCGTGGCCCAGAAGATCGTCTCGAAAGCCGAGGGACGGATCGTCCGGCTGGAGGAGGTGCGCCCTTCGGCGCGCGCATCCGAGCTGGCGCGCGTGCTCGACAAGGACCCGGCGCTGGTGGAGCTGATCCTCCGCGAGAGCCGGGGAATCGTGAGGACCGGAGCGCGCGCGCTGATCGTGGAGACCCGTCACGGCTACGTCTGCGCGAACGCGGGAGTGGATCAGTCGAACGTCGGGCCGGGGTGGGTGGCGCTCTTGCCGGAAGACCCGGACGCGTCCGCTCGACGGATCCGCGACGAGATTGCGGGCAGGACCGGAATCTCGCCCGCGGTCGTTATCAGCGACAGCTTCGGCCGTCCGTGGCGCATCGGAACCGTCGACGTAGCCGTCGGCATCGCCGGGCTCAAACCCGTGCGCGACGAGCGCGGCCTCAAAGACCCCTACGGCTACCAGCTCAAGGCGGCCGTCGCGGCCGTCGCCGACGAGATCGCCGCCGCGGCCGAGCTGGTGATGGGCAAGCGAGACGGCGTTCCCGTCGTGGTCGTCCGCGGTTGTGAAATCGAAAAGGAGGAAAGGTCGGTCAAAGAGCTTCTTCGCCCGGAGGCGGAGGATCTTTTTCGCCGCTTCTGAACCATGGAATCACAGTTTTCCGTCGCTATCGTCGGAGGAACCGGCAGCCTGGGGAGCGCGTTGGCTCTACGGTTGGGCGCGCCCGGGGTGAAGGTGATCATCGGGTCGCGCGACGCGCAGAAAGCGCAAAAGGCCGTCGACAGCCTGAGGCCGCGCATGCGCGGGGGAGAGCTGACCGGGACGACGAACCAGGAAGCGGTCAAGCAAGGGGATTTCGTCGTCATCGCCGTGCCATACGAAGGTCAGGCGGAGATGGTCCGGGGCCTCAAGGGTCAGCTCGGCGGCAAGATCGTGATCGATACGGTCGTGCCGCTGAAAAAGGGCCGGCCCTTCGTCCCGCCGGCCGGCTCGGCGCTGCTCGAGGCTCAAGAGATCCTGGGCGGCGAAGCGCCCGTGGTCGGTGCGCTGCACAACATCTCGGCAGCCGATCTCGGCGAGATCGACGCGCAGCTCGGCGACGTCCTCGTCTGCGGCGACAGCGAGGAAGCCAAGCAGAAGGTCATGGAGATCATCCGCCGCATCGGGGCGCGCGCCTTCGACGCCGGCCCGGCGGCCAACGCTTACGTCGTCGAAGGCATCACCGGGATCTTGATCCACCTGAACCGCAAGTACAAGTCCAAACACGCCAGCGTCAGGATCACGGGCATCGGAGACTGAGACGACGGGATTTTTCCCAGGATCGCCGGGCGGCACGTAGAAATTACGAGGCGCGGAACAATTTTTTTCTCCAAGCCGTCCTTCCCCGGAGACCTCGGGGGGTAGAAACTCCCGGGCGTTCCAAATCGGTCGTCCCTTTCGCTTGGCTTGGAACTTGCCTGCGGTGTCCGGTATGGAACGCTGCAAACTCTGCAGGTATCTCGCTGCATTTCTCTGTCTTCCAGCGCTTCTCGGCGGGTGCGCCGCCGTCGGCCTGACGCTTTTCGGTGTGGGAGCGGGAGTGGCGACCGGCACGTCGGTTTCCTACACCCTCGACGGCATCGCCTATCGCACCTTTACGGCTCCGCTCCCTCAGGTCGAGCAGGCCACGCGCAAGGCTCTTGATCAGATGGGCATCGTGATCGAGGCCACGGCGACCACGGAGCAAGGCAAGGCGATCAAAGCCGTCGGCAACGATCGAGACATCGAGATCGAGCTGGAGATCGTGAGCCCGAAAACCACCCGTATCCGCACCGTCGCGAAGCAGGGCGTCTTTTTCAAGGATCGGGCGACCGCAACGGAGATCATCCTGCAGACCGAGAAGGTCCTCGGGTTGACATAGCAGGGACGGACACGAAAGGGGAGGGCGCAATAATGAAAACGAAGGCGCTTTTGGGAGCCGCGATCCTGGCGATCGGGGTGCAGTCGCAGGCCGGGGCGGATACGACGGCAACGCTCAACACCGAAGCCGCGCGAATGAACACGCTCGCCGCCCATCGCGGGGAAAGCAACGTCGTCGGCAAGATCAGCAACGATTTTTCTTCTTTTCTCGGCGCGGACGCACCGACGGTGGTCAGCGGCCTGAGAAACGGAACGCCGATCATCCTGACCAGCACGGTGCCGGGGCCGACGCCGGGAACCACGACCTTGAGCCAGACCATCATCAATCCTCCGACGGGGAAAATGGGCTTCGGCAACGTCTACATCTCCCTGGCCCTGGCAAAACAGCAGCTGAGCCAGATGGGCATCACGCAACCGACCCCGGAGCAACTGCAGGCGGCGCTTACCGGGGGGACGATCACCGTGGGTTCCGGACCCACGGCAACGACCCAGACGCTGGACGGGATTCTCACCCTGCGAAGCCAGAACATGGGCTGGGGACAGATCGCCCAGAAGCTGGGCTTCAAGCTCGGGCCGGTCATCAGCGGCATGAAAAGCGCCAACCAGAACCTGGCCAGCGCCGCCACGACGACGTCTAACACTACGGGAGCTGCGGCGGCGACCGCAGGCAAGCCTCACGGGAAGTCGCAGAGCGGGATCGTCTCGGCCGGCGGTAAACCGCAGGGCGGGACGAACGTGGGCGCGGGGAAGAAAAGCTCTGGTGAAGGTATCGTGAGCGCCTCGGGCCGCCCCGGGGGCGGAAACGCCTACGGCCACGGAAAGGGGATTGTCACCGGTTCCGGCTCCGCAGTGGGCGGGGGCGTCGTGAGCGCGGGCGGGCACGGGAACTCCGCGAATGCCAAGGGCCATAACAAGTGAGGCCGGAAAGGAAATCGAAATGAACTCTCATCTGCTTCGTCCCGGCGGCGGGGCCATCGGGGCGGCGCTGTTGTCCTTCCTGTTCCTGACTCTTTCCCTGGCGGGCGCGGCCAGAGGGTTCAGCGACAAGGATCGTCCATCTTACTTTCTGCCCGAAGAGCGCCGGATCATCGAGGAATACTACCGCCGGCAGCTTTCATCGAGGAAGGGCCTCCCGCCGGGTTTGGCGAAAAAAGGCAAGTTGCCCCCCGGGCTCCAAAAGCACCTGGAGAAAAACGGCACGCTCCCGCCGGGTCTGCAGAAGCGGCTCGAGCCCCTTCCCGTCGACCTGCGCCGGCGCCTGCCGGCTCTGCCCGAGTACTGGGAACGGGTGATCATCGAACGCGACGTGATATTGCTGGACCGGCGGACCAACCGGATCCTCGACATCATCGAAAACGTAATCGGCCTGGCGACCGGCCGCTAGCCGGCCTCGCATCAACTCTTTCCGACCTGTGCCCCGGCAGCCCGGGTGCCGGGGGCCTCTTTTCAGGCCTTTTCTCCCCGAAACCGGGAGGGCGACGAAGTAACTTATCCAAGGGTGGCGCGTCTAACCGCGTGTAAGGCGCTGCCGGCCCGAGGTGGAACGGGTTCGTGACGATCCATGGATAGATCCTCTCTCCAGAACGCTCGGGACGAGGAGCTGGTGGCTTTGTGCCAGCAGGGCCGGGCGGAGGTCTTCGAGATACTGGTCTCGCGGTACATGCAAAAAGCGTTTCGCATCGCGATGGATTTCACCCGTGACGTGGAGGACGCCAAGGACCTCTCTCAGGAAGCATTCTTGCGCGCCTTTTCACGGATCAGGCAGTTCGACGGCCGCTCCAGCTTCTATACATGGTTCTATCGCCTGGTGGTGAATCTCTGTCTGGACTATACCCGGCGCCGGGGCAGGGTGATCTGGCAGCGACTGGAAAGGGAGACCGATGAGGGCCCGGAGCTCAAAGAGCTGGTCGACACCGCGTCTTCGCCCGACGGCGAAGCCATCGCGGTGGAAGCCAGACGACGGGCCGACGAAACGCTCAAAGCAATGCCGAAGAAGCAGCGCACGGCGTTCCTCCTCCGCAACCACCAGGGGCTTTCGATTGCGGACATCGCCAAGGTTCTCAAGACCACCGAGGGAACGGTGCGGGTCTATCTCCACCGCGCGGTGGCGGCGCTCAGGCAAAGTCTGCTGGAGTTCGTTTAGGAGAGTCGGATGATGCCGTTTGGAAAATCGCCGAAAGGAAGGAGCTGCAAGCAGCTTGCGGAAGACCTGGTGCTCTATTATTACGGCGAGCTCGAGGCCGGGGATCGGCCGCGCGTCGAGGCTCACGTGGAACGGTGCGTCTCGTGCCGCGGTTTTCTCGACGACCTGCGCCGCCTGCTTCCGGCGATGGCCAAGAGCGACCCGCTGCCGGAGAGCTTCTGGGACGACTATTACCGGGAAATGGTGGCCAAGCTTTCGGCCTATCAGGAGCGCCGCTCGTGGTGGAAAGAGTTCCTGGCGCCGATGCGGTCGTGGGCGATTCCGGCTTTCGGGACGGCCATGGCGGTGGTTTTGGGTCTTGGGCTGACGCTCACGAGCCTGAAGTGGAACAAGGCGCGGCAGCCGGAACCGATTCCTCAGGAGATCCTGTCGGACGCGAACAAGCTGGAGTTCTTCAAGTCGATGGACCTGGTGGAGGCGTGGATCCAGCTCGAGCAGCAGGACGGGTCGAGGCTGGAATCGGGACAATCGCGTAACCTCTGAACGTACGATGGCTCGAAGCTGTCGAAATACTTTAGGTCTCTTGCTGGTAGCGTTGACGCTTTTCCTGCCCGGGGCCGCCTGGAGCCGGGACTCGGGCTCGCGCTGGAACGACCTGAGCCCGCGGGAGAAGGAAAAGGTGCGGCGCAACTACGAGAGATGGCAGACTCTTCCCCCCAAGGACAAGGAACGTCTGCGCGAGGAGTGGGATCGCTGGCAGAAGCTTCCCAGCGATCAACGTGAGCGGCTGCGGCGGCGCTTCGACGAGCTGAGGCGCTAAATTAAGGACCGCGTCCGGCTCCCGCCACCCGCCACCCTTCCCCCCTTCTCTCGCTTCGGCATGACCCGCCGGTCCCTCTTGGCCGTCCCGCCCTTGGCAAGCGCCGCGCTTGCGCGCTATAAGCGGTGCTGCGAGGAGGAATCGCCATGTCGAATCGCTTGCCGATCTTCGAAAAGTTCATCCAGGATCTGCGCGCCGTCTGGGCGTCGGTGGACGACACCGAAAAACGAATGAAGCAGGCCAAGATGCTGCTCGAAAAGCTGGTGGCCGATCCGGCGATGCGCGAGCACTCCAGGAGCTGGCCCTCGACCGAGGGGCACAGGAACCTCCTGCTCTACGAAGATCCCGATTACGGCTTCGTCGTCAACGCGGTGGTGCGCGTTCCGGGCCGCGACGGCCGCATTCACGACCACGCGCACGCGTGGACCGCTTACGGCGTGCTGGACGGAAGCGAATGGCTCGAGCGTTATCGCCGGGTCGACCCCGGGGAAAAGGAAGGCTACGCCGTGATCGAGCTGGAAAGCGTCACCGAAGGACGTCCCGGGAAAGTCGATCTCGTGCCCCCGTACGCCGTTCACTCCGAAAAGGGCGGCCCGGGCCGCTCCGTCGCGGTCATCGTGCGGTCCGTGCGCGTCGCGGGCCGAACACCGCAAGGGCGCTACGACGCGAGAACCAACGAGTACTCCCGCGGCGACGGGCCGACCCAGATTCCCTTCGAGATCGCCTGAGCGCCCGGGCCGGTACCCATACGGACGCAAGCGGCGGAGCGGCGGCTGCGCCGGTCGCTGAGAATTTCTCGCGCTACCTGATCACCCTGTCCGCGCGGGCGAGCAGCGGCTGCGGAACATCGAGCCCAAGCTGTCTGGCGGCCTTGAGGTTGATCACCAGCTCGAAGGTCCTGGGCTGCTCGATCGGCAAATCGGCGGGCCTGGCGCCCTTCAGGATCCTGTCGACGTAATACCCGACGCGCCGGGCGGTTTCCAGGGTCGGTCCGTAGGTCAGAACCGCCCCCTCGTCGCTGAAAATTTTCCATGCCGAAAATACCGGCAAACGGTTCCTGACGGCGAGATCGATCAGACGCCTCCGGTTGGGAATGGTGAATCCGCCCGGGGCGAGGACGAGCGCCTCCGCGCGGGCCTCCAGCGCGGCACGAACCGCTCTTTCGACCTCGTCAGCCCGGGCCGGCCGCGGTATCTCCACGGACTGAAGATGGAGGCCGAGAGCGGGCGCCACCGCCAGCATCCCCTTGAGTTCGTTGTCGACGTGGGCCGGCTCCCACAGGATCGCAACGCGGGAAACGCCGGGCATCGTTTCTTTGAGCAGCTCGAGGCGCTTACCGGACAGCTCGTCCGTAAGGAACGTTATGCCCGCCAGGTTTCCCCCGGGCCGTGCAAGGCTGGCGACGAATCCGGTCCGCAGCGGATCCTGGCTCGTAGCCATCACGATCGGAATGACTCCCGTGGCCCGTTTGGCGGCGGTCACGCCGGCGCTGAAGGTCACGATAACGTCCACGTCCGGCCGGGCTAGCTCCGTGGCAAACCGGACGAGCCGCCAGGTCGTTCGCCCGTGTGCAATGGCAAGGGCCATGCCATCGCTCGACGACTTCAGAGCAGCGTAAGGTATCAACGATAAAGGTTAAGAACCAAGAAAGCAGAAAGGCAAACCGCAGCCGTGGTGGTAATCCGGCGACGGAGCGTAGCAAATTTGATTCGCCCTTCGGCGGCCGCTTGCGAGGGTTCTGGCGGCCGAGGGGGAAGGGAGGAGCCATCGCCCGGCGGACGTGCGCTCGAACCGAAGGCAACCCGGGTCGTCGGGTGTACTGGTATCGTGTGAAGGCCTGGATGATTACCCGGGACCGACCACGCGCTCTTTCGACGCTTTTCCCGGAAACCTGGACGTGATTTTCATGGTGCCGGAGGAGGGACTTGAACCCTCACGGGGTTGCCCCCACCGGATTTTGAGTCCGGCGCGTCTGCCATTCCACCACTCCGGCAACGCTGGTTTTTTGACTTACTTAGAAAAGCCGCCGACGGCCTCGACACCGTTTCTACTAGCACCTAGTTGTGTGCCAGACCCGGATCGACGACTTTCGCTCTATTTTTCTCCGCCCCGAGGTACTTTTCAAGGGCCGCGCCAGAAATCTCGGTGGTCCCGCGTGTCTACTGTCCAAGCTCCACAAGCTTCGTTCCATTCTTCGCCGCCTCCTGACCCGTCCGCTTGCCGATCTTCACCGTGAAGCGGTAGCCGCCATCCTCGATCACCGGCTCGACGTAAACCTCCTTGCCGGCCTTCGTCGAGATCATGAAGGTCGAAGCGATCGGGACTTCCACGTGTGCGAAGGCTGGGTTGGGGCTTTTGACCGTGCGCGCCCATGGCCAGGGGATCACCTTCAGCTTGCGGCCCACGTAGGGCTTAAGGTCCGGCCGGCCCGTGGCCATCTCGGTGGTGACCTCGACCTTGGGGTACAAATGGCCAATGCGTTTTTCCGCCTCGTCGCGCGTCCACTGGCCGTAGTAGCGCACGTCCTCGGCCAAGCCCTGCGCGCCACGCCACGCGCGCGATCAGCGACTTTTCCTTGCGCGTTTGCGGGTTCACCGGCGGCCGACCCGCGAAGCGCAGCGGGATTTCGATCATCGCCTTGTTGATCAGCACCGCCACCGGATTCAGATCGCTCGCATAGTGCTCCAGTCCCAGCCGCTGCCCCTCCCGCGGCAGGCTACCGCCGCCCGCGAAGGGGTTGTGATAGGCAGGCAGCCTGTCGGGGTCGAAAAGCTCGGCCGCCCCAGAATGATCCCGGTGCTCGGCACAGTCCCGGCGCCAGCTCTTCCAGATTTCGTACCGCGCCCGCGCGAGCACGGCTTCGTTCGTGGTGTTTTCCCACAAAGAGGTCCGACTGCGCCGAGGGGTCGTCCACCATCTGCGCGAAGATCTCCGCCCGCGCCGCCGCCAACGGCCGCCGCGCCCACCACTGGTGAAGATTCCTCGGGTGCCCTTTTAGAAACGGATTACCTTTCTCATCTACGGCGGCCGTGTTGACAATTTCGAGAGGCAGAGCGACCTCGATCAGTTTCTTTTTGATTCGTCTAGTCCTCTCGCGGGCCGGGCCTGGTTCGCTACTTCGACGACGCAGTCGAGCTTCTCGCGCACCTCGGGATCGAGCTGCGCGACCGGCACGAAGCGGGCCAGCGTGTGGTAGTCGGTCTTCGCCATCAGGTTCGGAAGAGAGAGCTTCTCGAAGAACTTGCGAAATAGCGGATCGAGGAAGTCGTCGCTCGCCTTGAGGTCCGCGCTGTCGGGCGCGGGCTTGCCGAGCGCCGCGAGTGCACGGGCGATCTCGTCAAGGGTTTCTTCCATGGTCCGGCGCCACGTGGAGCCGAACAGCTCATCCCCCTCGCGTTCGCCCATCGCCTGCGCCCAGGCGAGCAGTGTGTCGCGCTGGCAAAGGTAGTTTTCGATCTCGCGCCGGCGCCAGCTCAGTTGTACGAGGTTGGGGTCGTCGGCGAGCGGCTGGCTCAGGCGGTCGTAAAGCGCAATTCCCTTGAGGTCGGGCTTGGCCTCGCGCAGGCCGTAAAAATGATGCCGTGCCTGGCCGGGCTGGTTGGCGACGTAGTAAACGAACGGCCGGGCCAACAATTCAGCCGCCGGATGCGCCAGCGCCTCGGCGAATGCGCGCAGAATGGCGAGATCGGTCGAACCCTCGAGATAGAGAACCCAGCCCGTTTCTTCCGCTTGCACGTAATGCTCGAAGCCGATGTCCTTGAGCGCCTTGAGCACCTGGCTGCCGCGATCGTCTATGCGATGCGGACGGCCGACGAAGGCGATGACGGTGTCGCGGTCGGCCGCTTCGTTCAGGATCACCTCCGAATGGCTCGCCGCAATGATCTGGCTGCCGGTTTCTGCGGCCGTGCGGGTCAACACGTCGTAGATCTGGCGCTGCCGCAGCACTTCCAGGTGCGCGTCGGGCTCGTCCAGCAGTAACACGGCGCCCGGATTCGCGCTCATGTGCGCCAACAACAGTAGCGTCTGCTGCTGGCCCCGCCCGCTGGCGGAAAGGTCCAGGCGAATGCCGCGCGGCGTGCGGAAAGTCATGACGATTTCGCCCCGCTCGCGGACGTACTGCGGGTCGTCGAGCTTGACGCCGAACAGCATTTCCATCCGCTCGACGATGCGTGGCCACGCATCGTCACCGCGCTGCAGCGCCTGCCAACACAGATTGCGCAGCACCTCGGCGGTCCTGCCTTCGCCGAGCCGAACCTGGATCGCACCTTCATCGAGCCGCGTCTCGCTGGCGGCCAACCCCGACATCGGCGGCAGATAGGCGAGACGGACCTCGGCTGCCGCAGCGGGAAGTTCGAGCCGTCGCCCGTCTGTGCCCAGCCGCGAGCGGCAGTAAAAGGACTCCTCGTTCGCATAGTCGAATTCCAGGCCGGTGGTCCAGACCTGGCCCGCGTCGATTCCGTCCACGTCGATCTTGATCAGGACGTTGCGCGTCCTCGACTTGCCCCCGTGACGATAGCCCTCGCGCACGTGCAGATCACGCCACAGCAGGTTGGCGGCGGGCACCGGCAAGGCGACAAGGTCGCGGCGGTTGAGCGTGACGCCGGCGCGCTCCTTGGGAATGTTGCCGGACCCGCGCCGTTCGACCCAACGCCTTACACCCGCATTCCAGAGCGCGAGCGCCTGCAGCGCTGAGGTTTTGCCCGAGTTGTTGGGACCGACGAACACCACGCGTGCGGCGAGTTCGATCTCCACGTCCTCGAACAGCTTGAAATTGTGGATGCGCAGTCTCGTCAGCATCTTGAGCCTCGGTCTGGCCAACGCGCAGTGCTCCGACACAGCGCGGAGCGATACCGGGGGCGGATGGATTTCTCACGCGCCGACGCCTCGTTGATCGCGTCGAGCGGCAGCGCGACATCGATGAGCTTCTTCACAGCACCCTCCACCAGGGGACCGCAAGGACGCGCCGCGTCAGCGGAAAGACCTCGTCGCCGTCGTAGAGCAGCAGTCCTCCGTCGCTCTCACGGGGGTACTCGTCGAGGAAGGTCTCCAGACCCTTCGCATCGCGCGGCAGCACTCGCTTGGATGTCTTGACCTCGATGGGCAAAAGCCGGCCAGGGGTCTCGATGACGAAGTCAACCTCGGCGCCGTCGGCCGTGCGCCAGTAGAGCACCTCGGGCCGCGGGGTCTGGAGCTCGCGCCAGGCGAACAGATCGAGGAGCACGAGATTTTCGAGGTGTGCGCCGCGCGGCTCGGTCTCGCCCGACAGGTGCAGCGCGAGCGCCGTGTCGTACCAGTAGAGCTTCGGCGCCTTGATGAGGCGCTTCGTGCGGTTGACCGCGAAGGCCGGAAGCCGCACCGCGAGGTAGCTCGCTTCGAGCACGTTCAAGAAGCGGTGTACCTGCGGCTGGCTCAGGCCCACGTCGCGGCCAAGCTCGGCCTGGTTGAGGAGCGAGCCGGTACGCTGGCAGGCCGCCTGCGCAAGCCGGCGAAAGTCCGCCAAGTTCTCCACCGCGCGCAGCTCCGGAAGGTCCCGTTCGAGGTACGTCTGGACGTAGCCTGCGAACCAGTGCGCGCGCTGCCCCGAGTCCGCGAGCTCGTGCGCCGGCACCGGGAAGCCGCCGCGGCGCACGGCTTCCCGCCAGTCGTGCGCCGCGGCACGGGCGCACGCAAGGATTTCACGCCACTTTGCGAAGCGGGTACCGAGCAGCTCGCGCCAGAGGCCGGTGCGGCCGGAGCCGGAGAGCTCACCGACCGTAAGTGGCCACAGCGTGACGTAGCTCGCACGACCCGCCAGGGTCTCGCCGATCCGCCGCAGCATGAGCAGGTTCGCCGAACCGGTGAGTATGAAGCGGCCGAGCCGGCGCGGACGGTCGCGGTCCACGGCCCGCTTGACGGCGATGAGCAGGTCTTTCGCTCGCTGGACCTCGTCGAGCACGAGCGCCGGCGCTCGTGCCACCACCGCCTCGGGGTCGGCCTCGGCCTGAAGCCGGAGCGCAAGATCGTCGAGCGTGAGGTACGGCCGTGCGGCGAGTTCGGGGTGCGAGCGAACCAGCGTGGTCTTGCCGGTCTGGCGCGCACCGAGCAGCACGACCACGGGTGAGACCCGTAGCGCGTCCGAGAGTGCCCGGGCGGCTGCCCGGGGGAGAGGAGCGGACCCAGCGGCCGATTCCACGCCGGTATGATAATCATTCCTTGCAAGTTAAAGCAAGCAGATCGCCGCGCCGCCGGGCCGCGGGCTCATCGCGGCGCGTCCGCCCGAGCGAGCAATTCGGCGAAGTCGTAGTTGACGCTCGTGACCCCCGAAGTCCCTCGCGCTGGAACGGCCGGCGCAGGTGACGAACCCAGTGCTGGTCCCCGTCAAAGAGCTCCACCAGCACGAGGATGAAGTCGTCCGGGTCGAGGCTGGTGAGGATCTCGTTCTTCGTCACCATCACAGTTCTCGTCGGCCTGGCGGGCCTGTGCCTTTAGATGTGCCCACCGCGCTTCCGGCGGCCCCCAAAAGATGCTCAGGGCGCGGTATTTGTCCGGGTCCTCGGGGTCAGCGCCCTGTGCGCGTTCGGCTTCGAGCTTTTTGTGCTGCTCTTCGAACGCATCGGAAATGTATTTCAGGAAGATCAGGCCGAGGACCACGTGCTTGTAATCGGCGGCGTCCATCGAGTCTCGGAGGGCATCGGCCATCTTCCACAGTTCGGCATCGTAGCCGACGGTGGCGCCGGTGGTGTCGCCTGTCTGCGCGTTGTTCTTTCGCTTCGCCAAGGTCTACCTCATTCGGCGATCATGCATGCGCGTGGCTCAGGCGCGTCTAACTATTGACTATACCGACCAGTATATTTCGCTGTCCAAGTCGCTGTCGGATGGGCAGATTCTCCTGTGTTCTCTGCAAGTTGTCAAAGGAAATCATGGCGCTGTATGGACGCAATATACCGATCCGTATAGCCCCGTTATACCCGACCGGCAGGACCGAGGAGCCCATCGGCCGGAGCTAACCACGCTGGCAGCGGCACTCGTTTGGCAGCCCCCGATTCAAGAAGCAGCGCCGGCACTTTGGCCAAAGCTCGGCCCATGTGGCAGCCGGGACGGTTAGGGCCGTCAAAACCACACGCCTTCAGATCGGGCCTTGGAATCCACCTTCTTGATGAGCCCGTCGTGGTCTTCCCCAGGGCCGCGTGAAAGGGAAAGCACGGTATCGTCGCCACCGGCGCCGCAATACAAGAGGCCGAGAGGTCGACCGCGACGGCTAGAAGAGGATTTTCCAGCAGTCCCGGAGCGAGCCTACGCCCGTGAGCTTCGGCCGGGAGATGTGCTTGAGCTGGGAAGCGTTGCTGGAGGGCAGGATGCAGCGCTCGAAGCCGAGCTTGCCGGCTTCTCTGACCCGGGCCTCGACCTGGGTGACGGCGCGCACTTCGCCCGCGAGCCCCACCTCGCCGAAGAAAACGGTCTTGGGGTCGATCACGGTCTCGCGGTAGCTCGAAGCCACCGCGGCGACGATGCCGAGGTCCACGGCCGGCTCATCGATCTGAACGCCGCCAGCGACGTTGACGAAGATGTCCTGATCGAAGAGCTTGGCCCCCATCTTTTTCTCCAGCACGGCGACCAGCAGCGCGACGCGGTTGTGATCGACTCCGATCGTGGTGCGCCGGGGCACGGCGAGAAACGAGCGGCTGACCAGCGCCTGCAACTCGACCAGGATCGGCCGGGTCCCCTCCATGCTGCAGACCACCGCCGACCCCGGCACTTCGAGCGGTCGCTCCATGAGAAAGATCTCGGAGGGGTTGGCGACCTCTTTGAGCCCTTCTTCCTTCATCTCGAAGACACCGATCTCGTTGGTCGAGCCGAAACGGTTCTTGACGGCGCGCAGGATGCGAAAGCTGTGGCCGCGGTCTCCTTCGAAGTAGAGCACGGTGTCGACCATATGCTCGAGGACCCGGGGACCGGCGATGGCGCCGTCCTTGGTGACGTGGCCAATCAAGAAGGTGGTCAGCCCGGTCTTCTTGGCGACCACGATGATCGAGCCCGAGCTTTCCCGCACCTGAGCGATGCTTCCCGGAGCCGATGGGATCGAGGAGGTGAAGATCGTCTGGATCGAGTCGACGACAAGGACGTCGGGCTTGACGCGCTTCACCTGATCGAGGATCCGCTCCAGAGACGTCTCGCTCAGGATGAGCAGATTGGGCGCGGCGATGCCGAGCCGCTCCGCGCGCATCTTGATCTGCTGGCGCGACTCCTCGCCCGAAACGTAGAGGCAGGTGAGCCCCTGGCGGCTCACGGCGGCAAAGGCCTGGAGGAGGAGCGTGGATTTGCCGATGCCGGGATCGCCGCCGATCAGAATCACCGAGCCGGGGACCAGCCCGCCTCCCAGAACGCGGTCCAGCTCTCCGATACCGGTCAGCGTGCGGCCGCTCTCCTCCATATCGATCTCGTGGATCGGCGATGGATCCTCCCGGCTCCCGAGGCTGAGCTCGCCGCGCGGATGCGCGGCCCGCTCCTGCCGCTCCTCGACCAGGCTGTTCCACTGGTTGCAGTCGGGACATTTCCCGAGCCACTTCGGCGACTGATGGCCGCAGCTCTGGCAGGTGTAAATGATCTTGGGCTTGGCCATGGATCTTTCGCCCTCGCGTGATCTTGACCGGTCGCGGCTGGCCGTCGCTCGATTCTAACAGAGGTCTTCCGATTCTGCGATGAAGACGCCCCGTTATCCGCTCGCCTCAACGGGCGGAGCCCAGCTCGAGCCTCGGAACGCGCCAGCGCTCCGCCAGGGCCGAGATGCGCTCGACCTGTCCGCCGGGCTCGGCATGGATGATCAGTATCTCGTCGGAAAGCGCGGCAACCAGCTCGTTTCGCCGGCGCGCGGTCTCTTTGTCCGCGCGGCGCGTCTTTTCAAAACGGGAAAGGAGGAGGAGCCGGCCCGCCTCCAGGGCCCGCAGCCAGTCGTCCGGGAGCCGCACCTTTTGCAGCGAGCGGGCGGGACAAACGATCGCCGGCCGTCCGGCTTCGAGAAGAATTCGCAGGCAATCCTTTTCGACGGGGGATTGAAAGCCGCTGACGACCACCCGGCTGTCCGCGTCAAGTCTTTGCAGGGCTTTTCGGGCGGCAAGCGCCGCCTCATCGGGACAGCGCTCGGAACAAAACAGCCCGACCTTCCGCAGCGAGAGGATTTCGGTATCGCCGACCGCCCAGAGCCGGGAGGGAGCGGCGACATTCAGTCTCCGCTCGACAGTGTGAGGCCACCGAACGTCGGACGCCGTGAGAATCAGCGGACCGATGGGGTTCATTGCCTGCTGAGTATTCCTGCTCCCGTCGAAAACGCCGGGTCGCAAAAACGCCGGGTCGCAAACGAAAAGAACGGCGGCTCGCACTCAAATAGCACACCTTTGCGAAAGCTGGTAGCGTAGTGGCGTCGGGACGCCGAAGCGCAGGGAAAGGGAGTACCGCCGCTTCGAGGAGTGACGCACGGCCGTATTGCGGGCCTTGCCTCCGTATATTATTAAAATTTCCCAACGTCGACGTGACGCTCGATTTCATTCAAGACGAACTGGACCGGCTCGCCCGCGCCGGGCAGTACCGCCGGCTCCGCCTGGTCGAGGGGGAGCAGGATACGGTACTGACCGTGGACGGTCGTCGGGCGCTCAACTTCTGCTCGAACAACTACCTCGGGTTGGCCGGCCATCCCGCGCTGCGGGAAGCCGCCAAGCAAGCGATCGACCGCTACGGCTGCGGCGCGGGCGCCTCCCGGCTCATCTCGGGGAACATGGAGCTGCACGAGGAGCTGGAGCGGAGGATCGCCCACCTGAAGGGGACGGAGGCGGCCCTGGTGTTCAATTCGGGCTTCCAGGCCAACACCGGGATCGTCTCGACGCTCGCCGGCGAAGGGGACACGATCTTCAGCGACGCGCTGAACCACGCGAGCATCATCGACGGCTGCCGCCTGTCGCGCGCCCGAACCGTCGTTTACGGGCACTGCGATTTGAACCAGCTCGAGGACGGGCTGCGGGCCTGCGGGCCCGGCGGGCGGAAGCTGATCGTCACCGAGTCGCTGTTCAGCATGGACGGCGACGAGGCGCCGCTCGAGGGCATCGTCGATCTGGCCGAGCGCTACGGCGCGGCGGTGATGGTCGACGAGGCGCACGCAACCGGCGTGTACGAGCCGGACGGGGCTGGCCTGGTTCGAAAGCTCGGCCTCGGGGAGCGCGTGGCCGTGCAGATGGGAACGTTGGGCAAAGCGCTGGGGGGCTTCGGCGCTTACGTCGCCGGGAGCCGCGAGTTGCGCGAACTGCTGGTCAACCGCTGCCGAAGCTTCATCTTTACCACGGCTCTGCCGCCCGCGGTGATGGCGATGGGTATCGCGGCCATCGACCTGGTCGCAAGAGAGCCCGAGCGCCGCCAGGCCCTGCGGCAAAACTGCGAGGCGCTGCGCGCGGGACTCCAGGCGCTGGGCTTCTCGCTCGGCCGAAGCGAGAGTCAGATTTTCCCCGTGATCGTCGGCGACGCGGGAGCGTGCATGAGGCTTTCGGAGCGGCTGCTGCAACGGGGGGTTTTCGCTCAGGGGATCCGGCCGCCGACGGTGCCGCCCGGCACCGCGCGCCTGCGGGTCACCGTCATGGCAACGCACACTCCGGAGCAGATTCGGCAGGCGCTGGACGTCTTCCAGCAAGTTCGGGAATCCTAAATGACACTCTATTCGGACCGCCTCAAGCAACTGGACCATGCCCACCTCTGGCATCCCTTCACCCAGATGCAGGAGTGGATGGGGGAGGAGCCCTGCATTATCAGCCAGGCGGACGGCCATTACCTCGTCGATATCCACGGCCGGAAATACCTGGACGGCGTCTCTTCGCTGTGGTGCAACGTTCACGGCCACAGGAAAAAGGAGATCGACGAAGCGATCCGCACACAGCTCGAGCGCGTCGCCCACTCGACGTTTCTCGGATTGAGCCACGTCCCCGGCATCCAGCTCGCGCAAAAGCTCGTGGAGATCGCGCCGCCGGGCCTGCAGCGGGTTTTCTATTCCGACAGCGGCGCCACCGCAGTCGAGATCGCCCTCAAAATGGCCGTCCAGTACTGGCAGCTCAAAGGGGAGCTGCAGAGGACCCGATTCGCCACGCTGGCGGAGTCCTACCATGGGGATACAGTGGGCTCGATGAGCCTCGGATATTCGGAGACCTTTCACCGCTTTCACCGGAGCCTGCTCTTTCCGGTCGTGCGCCTCACGCCGCCCCACATTTTCCGGTATTACCGGCGGATGAGCGAAGCCGAAGCGCTCGCCGCCGCCGTCGCCGAGGCGCGGGAGAAGATCGCACGGGAAAAAGATTCACTCGCGGGCGTCGTGATGGAGCCGTTGATGCAGGGCGCGGCCGGGATGTGGGCCCACCCCGTCGAGTACCTCCGGGCGCTGCACGACCTCTGCCGGGAGCACGGCATCCTGCTCGTGCTCGACGAGGTTGCCACGGGCTTCGGCCGTACCGGGCGAATGTTCGCCAGCGAACACGCGGGGGTCTCTCCCGACCTCCTGTGCCTTGCCAAGGGGCTTACCGGCGGCTACCTGCCGCTGGCGGCGACGCTTGCCACCGAGGAGATCTTCGCCGCGTTTCTCGGCGAGTACCACGAGTACAAAACCTTCTTTCATGGCCACACCTACACCGGAAATCCGCTCGGGTGCGCGGCCGCCATCGCCAACCTGGAGCTCTTCGAACGCGACCGTATCGTCGAGCGCATGGCGCCGCGGGTGGATTATCTGCGCCGGCGGCTGACCGACGATTTTCTCGCGCTCGAGCACGTGAGCGACGTGCGCCAATGGGGGCTGATGGCCGGCATCGAGCTGGCGGCCGACAAGGAGGCACGCGCGAGCTACCCGCCTGAAAAGAGGATCGGACATCGGGTGATCCTCGAGGCGCGCAGGCGGAGCGTCATCATCCGTCCGCTGGGCGACGTGATCGTCTTGATGCCGCCCCTGACGATCTCCGCCGAAGAACTGCAAACGCTGCTCGACGTCGCTTACGATTGCATCCGCGCAGTGACGGAGGGCTGAAGCGCCAGGGGCCGGAGAGCCGGTTTGCGCCGGCGGTGCCGGCGCGGTCGGCGTCGGCCGGAGTACCGATCGAGCCCATGGGTCGGGGAATTTTCATCACCGGAACGGATACAGGGGTGGGCAAGACGTTCTTTGCCTGCGGCCTTGCCGCATCGCTTCGCGGTCGCGGCTATCGTGTGGGCGTGATGAAGCCGGCCGAGACGGGCTGCGCCCGGGCCGATGGAAGCCTGCTGCCCGACGATGCCGCTCGCCTCAAAGCGGCATCGGGCTGCGAGCTCCCGCTCGAGGTCGTCTGCCCCTACGCGCTGCGCGAGCCGCTCGCGCCGAGCCTGGCCGCCGAGCGCGACGGGGTTCGGATCGAGATCGACCGCATCGTGCGCTCCTACCGCGAGATCCGCGCGGCGCACGACGTCACGCTGGTCGAGGGCGCGGGCGGCCTGATGGTTCCGCTCCTTCCGGCCTACACCTTTGCCGATCTCGCCGCCCTGCTGGAGCTCCCCGTGATCGTGGTCGCGGCCAATCGCCTGGGGGCGATCAATCATCTGCTGCTCACGCTCGAGCACGCGAGCTGCAAGGGGCTGCGCGTGCTCGGGTACGTGCTGAACCGAAGCGCGGCGGACGCGTCGCTGGCGGCGGAAACCAATCGCGAGGCGCTGTCGACCCTGACGGCGGTGCCTTGCCTGGGAGAGATCGAGCCCATGGAGACGGACGTGGAACATTCCCTGCTCGCCGGGCGCTTCGAGGAGCGACTGTGCTTCGAGGCGCTGGCGAGCGTGCTGGACTAAGGTGCGAGTCGGCCGGGCGCGGCACGCTCGTTCGGGTCCCGGGGATGTTCTGCGGGACCGAGCACGGCGGACCTCCACCGCGCTTACGCGGAGCCGGTGCCCCTGTACGAGAACAACCGGCCAGGACGCGACGGCGGCAGGTGAAAAGATGAGCCCGGAAGCCGAAGCGATCGCCCGCGTACTGCTCGAGCACCGAAAGAGCGTCTCTCGGGGAGAAGGGAAACGCGAGGGTCTCGACGCCTGTCTGCTGACCTACGGTGAGCTTTGCGAGCGCGCGCGCCTTCCGGGAGCGAAGCCGGCGGTTGGAAAGCTGCTCCGGGAGATCGCCGTCTGGTGCCACGAGAACGGCTGGCCGCCGCTCAACGCTCTCGCGGTAAACCACGACACCCGCCGGCCCGGGCACGGCTACGACCGGGCTCCGGGATGCAGCCTCGCCGGCTGGCGCGCGGCCGTAGAAGCGTGCCTCGAGTTCAAGGGCTATCCGGACGTCGGGAATTAGTCCCCGCTTCAGCGATCTCCGGCCGGAGCGAGGGCACCGGATTTCTCGATGGCGCGCATCGCCTCGTCGTAGAGCAGCTTGAGCGGCAAGTGCCTCGCAGCGGCGATGCGTTTGAGATCGTCGTACTCCGGCGTCGCACGTTTTTCCCCGTCGGGCTGGTCGACGATCTTCACGCGCACCGGGCCGTAGCGGGTCCTGACCTTCGCCGTCGAGCGACGCAGCGCCAGGCGCCCTACGAGGTAGCAACGCAGGCCGATCGTGGAGGTTTCCCGGAAAAGGACCCGTGCGAGCGCCTCCCGCTTCGACGGCTCGGCGAGCACGCGCAACAGTGTGGCGGGGCGGTTCTTCTTCATCTGGAGCGGAGAGAGAAAGACGTCGCGCGCTCCCGCAGCGAAGAGGCGATCGAAGACGTAGTCGTAGAACTCCGGGTTCATGTCGTCGATGTTCGTCTCGATCACGAGCATTTCCTCTTCGGTCCAGGGAGGCTCGCCCTCTCCCACGAGAAGGCGAAAGAGATTCGGGCGCTCGGCGAAGTCCTGCCGCCCGGCGCCATAGCCGATTTTCTCGATCGTCATCCCGGGTTGCCGGCCGAAGGATTGGCCGAGCACCCTGAGGATCGCGGCGCCGGTCGGGGTCACGGTCTCGGCGGCAACCGAAACGCCGTAGGTCGGCACTCCTTTCAGGAGCTCGAGCGTCGCGGGCGCGGGGGCGGGCAAAGGGCCGTGGGCCGAGCGGGCGAGGCCGCTCCCGAGCGGCACGCTGGAGAAGTGGAGAGCGCCCAAGCCGAGCTCGCGACAGCCGACGGCGGCGGCGACGATGTCGACGATGGAATCTGCAGCCCCGATCTCGTGAAAGTGGACCTGGTCCGGAGGGACGCCGTGGATCTTCCCTTCCGCGGCCGCCAGCCGCGAGAAGATCTCTAGCGCGGTGGCCTTGCACTCGGGAGCAAGGCGGCTGCGGCCGATGAGCGTCCTGATCTGCCGCCAGGAACGCGGCGGCTGCTTTCCGGACGGCGTGACGCTCAGGCGGCGTGCCCGAACGCCGTGAACGGTCCGGGTTGAGGCCCTGAGCTCGAAGCGAAGCCCCGGGATTTTTCGGAGCTCCCGATCGAGCTTGCGCAGGGACAAACCCGCGTCGATCAGCGCGCCGGCGAACATGTCGCCGCTCAGGCCGCCGATCAGCTCTCCGTAGCCGATTCGCATGGAAGGGCCGTTTGCCGCCCGTGCCACAACGAGCACGCGCGAAAAGAAGGTCGGTTCCGGCTACCAGTCCGAATGGATCTCGCGGCCGCTGGTCTCGACGTAAATCTTCTCCGACTTGAAAGGTTTCCCCGCCAGCCGGTCGGCGAGCCAGTTGATGAGCAGCACTCGGGCGCGCGGGTTTCGGATCGAGTGCTTCTCGCCCTCGTAAACGACCAGGACCTTGGGGCTTTTGAGCTCTTCCATGAACTGATAGACGAACTTCATATCGCAGTGCTCGTCGTCTTCCCCGGCGACGATCATGTAGGGGCAGGTGATCCTGGCGGCGACGCCTTCGAGCGTGAGGGTTTTGGCGAACTCGTCGAACGCCGCCTCGTCGTCGTAGCCGGACATGTACATGTAATTGAGCTTGAAGGTCGGCGAGGACATGTTGAAGATCGCGAACTGCCCCGGCTCCATGCACACTCCGCTTACCGCACACGCCTTGAATCTCGGCTCGGCGGCGACCACGCGCGGCGCCCAGTACGAGCCCATGCTCGACCCCAGGACGCCGAGGCGCCCGGCGTCAATCTCCGGCCGGCGCACGAGGTAGTCGCACGCAAGCCGCCCGACGTCCTCGTAGTTCGAGGCGGTGCATTTGATGCCACGCTCGCGGGTTTCGCCCTGTCCGGGCCCGTCGACGGCGAAGACCGCGATTCCCCGCTCCAGCAGCGGATCGTTGTTCATGGGGGTGTCTTCCTTGACCCCGTCCATCCCGGGGATGTACATGACGCAAGGGACTTTTTCTCCCTGGCTGCGGCCGGGAGGCAGATGCAGCAACGCCTGGACGAAGTTCCCCTGGTACGGCAGCTCCACCCGCTCGATCGGCCGGCCCGCGTACTGAATGAACTTATCGTAGCAGGCGCGTTTTCGTTCCTGCCAGGCGATGCGCTTGGGGTTGTGGTCCTCGTAGATCGCCCACATGGCGTTGGTGTAGAAGACCGACGCGATGTAGTAATGCTCGCGGGCCTCCACCAGATGCCCCGCCGTTTCGGTCTCCCGGGCCAGCGCTTCGCGGCGAGCGGCGGCTTTGGAAAACTCACGCGGAATGTCGGTGAATTTCTGGATCCGGCGGGCGATTTCCTGAAGGTCGCTGTGCACGGCGGGGCCGCAGTTCCGGAGGATCTTTCCCGTGCGCCCCTGATCCCAGTCCAGCCCCCGCGTCTGGATGACCTGATCCAGGAGCCAGCGCTGCTCGCGCCAGCGTCTCATCTTTCGTTCGGTTTCAATCCGCATGGTCCCTCCGCAAAGCCGCGCCAGTCCCGCTCGAAGGCCGCGGGGCGGGCGCCTGGGCGCCGTTTTTTTCGAGGTTCGAATCTAGTCAAAGACCGATCGGATGGCAATCGGGGGGACACCGTGCCGTAACGGCCTTGGAAAGCCGCGGGGGCGCCTTCCGCCGACGGGCGGGCGCGAGCGCCTCCGGTCTGGTTCGGCCGTTGATTCCGGAAAATTTTTGTGCCTATAGTGGAAAAGCTTCGCTTCATCCACCGTAACGTGTAACTACGGATAGTTGCGATGTTATTTGATTTCGCCAACGTGTTGGTGTTTACCATCCTGGCGCTC
Source organism: Candidatus Zixiibacteriota bacterium (assembly GCA_035574315.1). NCBI lineage: Bacteria > Pseudomonadati > Candidatus Zixiibacteriota > Candidatus Zixiibacteriota bacterium. Next base: position 45,550 of record DATLYW010000012.1, on the reverse strand, counting down.
GCGTTCGTCGGGGTGAACCTGCTGATTGGCCGATTGCTGAGGCCATACAATCCGCAGGTGAGGAAGCTCTCCACCTATGAGTGCGGCGAGCCGTCGATGGGGAGCGCCTGGGTCAACTTCAACATCCGCTTCTATCTGGTCGCCCTGATCTTTATCATCTTCGAGGTTGAAATCGCCTTCATCTTCCCGGTCGCCACGGTATTTCGGGGAATGCTGGAAAGCGGGCGCGGGTTGTTCGCCTTTGTCGAGATCCTGGTGTTCGTCGGGATCCTGTTTCTCGGCCTGGTTTATGCCTGGGCGAAGGGCGACCTCGAGTGGGTGAAAAAGGTCAAGGCGTAGGTTTTGAGAGCCGGGAGGTTCGATGAAACCGCTGCTCAACACTCTTCCCGAGACGGTTTTCACGACGAAGGTCGATCAGATCCTCAACTGGGGTCGCGCCTCCTCGCAGTGGTACATGCTCTTCGGGCTGGCCTGCTGCGCGATCGAGCTGATGCAGACGGGCGGGCCGCGGGCCGACCTGGACCGCTTCGGCGCGGTGCCAAGGGCCACGCCGCGGCAGTCGGACCTGATGATCGTCGCGGGCACGCTCACTTACAAAATGGCCAAGCGGACCAAGCTCCTTTACGATCAGATGCCCGACCCCAAGTACGTGATTTCAATGGGGAGCTGCTCGAACTGCGGCGGCCTGTTCCAGCTCGCCTACTCGGTCTGTAAGGGGGTCGACAAGATCATTCCAGTCGATGTTTACGTCCCGGGCTGTCCGCCGCGGCCCGAAGCTCTGACCGAGGGGCTGCTGCGGATCCAGGACAAAATGATGCGCGAGCGCTGGCTGGTGCGCCCCTCATCGGCCGCCCAGGAGCGGCTCGAAGCCTAGGCGGGATGGAAGCTCCGGAAATCTACGCGCGCCTCGAAAGCCGATTCCCGGGAAAGGTCGGCGAGTTCAAGGGAGAGGTGCACGAACCCTATTGCACGGTAGCTGCCGAGGCGATCGTGGAGGTGTGCCGTTTTCTCCGCGACGACCCCGATCTGAAATTCGAGGTGCTGTCGGATCTTACCGCGCTCGACTGGCCTAAGGCCGAAAAGATCCAGGTGGTCTATCATCTTTTTTCGTACGAGAAGCGCCACCAGATCGTCTTGAAGGTCGATCTGCCCCGCGACAACCCGCAGATCGCCACGGTCGAGGAGGTCTGGAAGGTCGCCAACTGGTTCGAGCGCGAAGTCTTCGATCTGTTCGGCGTCGTTTTCGTGGGCCACAGCGACCTGCGCCGCATCATGTTGCCGGAGGACTGGGTGGGACACCCGTTGCGCAAGGACTACGTCGAGCAGGAAGAATACGACGGCATCAGCACACAGCGCGCACCGCTGGTCGAAAAGCTTTTGCGGTAGGATGCTCATGAACGACGTTCCCTCCCTTCAGACGGAAGGCGTGTTCACGGAAGAGATGACGCTCAGCGTCGGGCCGCAGCACCCGAGCACGCACGGGGTGCTTCGTTTCGTGGTGAAGACCGACGGTGAAGTGATCGGGGAGGCGATCCCCGACGTGGGCTATCTGCACCGCTCGATCGAGAAGATCGGCGAAAAGGTGACCTGGCACGGCTACGTCCCCTACACCGACCGGGCGGACTACCTGGCGGCGATGTTCGCCAACCAGGGTTTTTGCATGGCAGCGGAGAGGCTCGGCGGGGTGGAGGTGGCGCGCCGCGGCGAGTTCTGCCGGGTGATCGCCTGCGAGCTCAACCGCATCGCGAGCCATCTGATCTCGGTGGGGACGTTCGGGCAGGACATCGGCGCGATGACTCCCTTCGTCCACGCCCTGCGCGAGCGCGAGTCCATCAACGACCTGATGGAAGAGATTTGCGGCGCGCGCCTGACGTACAACTACATCCGCATCGGCGGAGTCGGCTACGACATCCTGCCGGAGACCTGCGAGCGCATCGCCCGGTTTCTCGATCACTTCGAGCCGATCGTCGACGAGTTCAACCGGCTCCTGTCGGAAAACAAGATCTTCAGGGAGAGGCTCGCGGGCGTGGCGGTGATCAGCCGCGAAGACGCCCTGTCCTACAACCTGGTCGGTCCCAACCTCCGGGGGTCCGGAGTCCGGTGGGACATCCGCCGCGACATTCCCTATTCGATCTATCCGGAGCTCGAGTTCGAAGTTCCGGTAGGAAGCGGCGCGGTGGGCAAGCTGGGCGACAGCTTCGACCGTTACTGGGTCCGGATTCGGGAGATGCAGGAGAGCTGCAAGATCCTGCGGCAGTGCCTGAAGATGCTGCCGAAGGGGCCGGCGATCGCCAAGGTGCCGCGGAAGTTCAAACCGCCGGCCGGCGAGTGCTACGCGCGGGTCGAAGCTCCCCGGGGGGATATGGGGTTTTACGTAGTGAGCGACGGCAGCGAGTACCCGTATCGGGTGCGGATCCGCACGGGATCTTTTACGGCCATGAGCATCATCGACAAGCTCAGCCGGGGGATCATGGTCGCCGACCTGATCGCGTTGATCGGCAGCCTCGACGTCGACGCTCCGGAGATCGATCGCTGAGCGGGAAGAACGGCGCATGCAAGCTTATCTCGACCAACTGATCCAACAAGGCTATTTCGCCGGCGTTCCCAAGGAGCTGGTTTACGCCGGCGCCATGGTGCTCGTCGCGCTGGTCGTGCTTTCGGTTTTCGTCGCGCCGCTGGCGGGCGTGACGAGCTGGCTCGAGCGGAGGGTGTGGGCGCGCATGCAGTCCCGCGTCGGTCCGAACCGCGTGGGGCCCCAGGGAATCCTGCAGTGGCTCGCCGACGGCATCAAGAACCTGCTCAAGGAGGACCTGATTCCGGCGGCCGCGGACAAGAAGCTTTTCGCCCTGGCGCCGTATGTGGTCTTCATGGGCTTTCTCTGCACCTTCGTCGTGATCCCGTTCGGCAGCCGCCTGATCGTCGCGGACCTCAACATCGGAATTCTCTACGTGCTGGCCGTGACCTCGCTGGTCGTCGTGGGCATTCTCATGGCAGGTTGGTCCTCCAACAACAAATGGTCGCTGCTCGGCGGGATGCGCTCGGCGGCGCAGATCGTGAGCTACGAGATTCCCGCCGGCCTGGCCGTGCTCACCGTGGTGTTCCTGGCCGGCACGATGAGCATGCAGGGGATCATCCGCGCGCAGGGGTGGGCTCCCTGGGACTGGTTCCTGTTCCACAACCCCTTCACCTTCGCTGCTTTCTTCCTCTATTTCACCGCGGCGCTCGCCGAGGGCAACCGTACGCCCTTCGACATTCCCGAAGCCGAGTCGGAGCTGGTCGCCGGTTACGTGACCGAATACAGCGGCATGCGTTTCCTGTTCTTCTTTTTCGCCGAGTGGGGCAACCTGTACGTGATCGGCGCGGTGGCGACGACGCTGTTCATGGGAGGCTGGCAGGTGCCGCCGATCACGGGCGACCCCGTGCTGTTGGGGGTGCTTCAGTTCCTGGCGTTCTTCGTCAAGGCCTACCTGTGGGTGTTCGTCGCGATGTGGGTGCGCGCCACGTTGCCGCGGGTGCGCGTCGATCAGCTGATGACGCTGTGCTGGAAGTACATGGTCCCGCTGGCGTTCGTCTGTCTGCTCGGGACGATCGGCTGGATGTTCCTGCCGCGCGACGTTCAGGAAATCGCCAGCGGCGCGATGTTCGGCCTCGGAGTCGCGCTCGTGGTGATTTTTTTCCTCCGCGTGATGTTCCAGATCCGCCACGCCAAGCCGGAGCTCTATTTCAAGCCCTACATTTAGGAAGCGATCATGAACCTTGCCACCTACGTGAGGGATATCACGGACACGGTCCGGACGGTCTTCGAGGGAATGACGATCACTTTCTCCCATCTCGTGCGCCGGCCGATCACGGTCCAGTATCCCGACCGCATCCCGGTGCCGGTGCAGGAGACCCTGCCGCGGCGCTATCGCGGGATCCTCGAGGTCGATCTGGACATCTGCACCGGCTGCCTTGCGTGCGAGCGGGTCTGCCCGATCACCTGCATCACGATCGGGATCGACATGAACAAGGAGACCAAGCAGCGGCAGTTCACCCATTTCGACATCGATATTTGCAAATGCATGTACTGCGGCCTCTGTTCCGAGGCTTGTCCGACCGGGGCGATCCGCCATTCGCAGGAGTTCGAGGGCGCGAGCTACAACCCCGCCGGGCTGGTGCGTCACTTCGCGCCCAAGATGCAACCCCTGTACAAGCCCAAGAAGGGCGGGGAGACCGATCCCCGGCTGGCGGCCAAGGTCGAGATCGGTCAGAAATATCTCGACGAGTTCGCCACGCCGGAAGGAGGGGCGGCTGCAGAGGAGGGGTAGGCGGCTTACCAGGAAGCAGGCTCCAGGTCTTCGAATACGCTTGATCCGGAACGGATCTTCCGGTAATTGACCCGGAAAGCCTTCCGGCTTTCAACGACCCCGAATACCTACTTAAGCTTATGGATATTTCCGCAGCGGTCTTCTATTTCATCGCGCTGGTTACGATCGGGTCAGCCGTGATGGTGGCCTTCTCCCGGAACATCATCTACTCGGCTTTCTCTCTGCTCGGCACTTTCATGGGCGTGGCGGGGCTTTATGTTTTCCTCGGCGCGGACTTCGTGGCCGCCGTTCAACTGCTGATCTACGTGGGGGGCATCTTGATCCTGATCCTGTTCGCCGTCATGCTCACCCACCGCATCACTGATGTGCAAATCACCAACCGCGCGGCCGGGCGGGTGCCGGCCCTGATTCTGGTGGCGATTCTGCTCGGATTGCTCGTCGGAACCGCGGGACAGACGCCGTGGGCGAAGGCCAAGGAGACGGCCTACGCGGCCACCACCGGAAAGATCGGCGATCTTTTTCTCGAGACTTACCTGTTGCCATTCGAGCTGGCATCGCTGGTCCTGCTCGCGGCGCTCATCGGGGCCGTGGTGATCGCGCGCAAGGAGATCAAGGAAAAACCGTGATCGCCGGATTCGGACCCAACGAGCTGTCGTCGTATCTCGCCATCGGGGCGGTCCTGTTCGTGCTCGGCCTGTTCACGGTGCTCACGCGCCGCAACGCGATCAGCGTTCTGATGGGCGTCGAGCTGATCCTGAACAGCGCCAACGTCAACTACGTGGCGTTCTCGCGGTTCAGCAGCGGCGGCGTCGACGGCCAGATCTACGGCATCTTCGTCATCATGCTCGCCGCCGCCGAGGCGGCCGTGGGACTGGCGATCGTGCTGGCGATCTTCCAGATCTTCCACACCATTGACGTCGAGGGGGCGCAAACGCTGAAGGAGTAGGAAGGCCGGGGCCCCCGCGGGAACGGCGCGCCGGGTCGGCGCGGCGCGCGGCCCCCGAAAACGAAAGCACCAGATGGATCAACCACTGCAGACCGATTACTTGCGCTGGATCGTGCTGCTTCCCCTCGCCGGGGCGATCGTCAACGGCCTTTTGGGGGCTGCGATCCAGAAGCGGGCTGGCAAGGGGGCGATCGCCGTCCTCGCCTGCGCGCCCGTGGTCGCGGCCTTCGCGCTTTCGGTTTACGCTTTCCTCGAGCTGGCGGGTCTCAGCCCTGAGCATCGCTTCCTGATCGACCGGCTCTACCGCTGGATCGATCTCGGTTCGCTCAAGGTCGATCTCGCCTTCGCAGTCGACCCGCTTTCGGCGGTGATGATCCTGATCGTCACCGGGATCGGCGGCCTGATCCACATCTACGCCGTCGGCTACATGCACGACGACAAGGCCTTCTGGCGGTTCTTCGCCTATCTCAACCTTTTCACGGCCGCCATGCTGACGCTGGTCACCGGCGACAACATGCTGCTCATGTTCGTCGGCTGGGAGGGCGTCGGCCTCTGCTCGTATGCGCTGATCGGATTCTGGTACCAGGATCAGAACAACGCCCGCGCTGGCAACAAGGCTTTCATCGTCAACCGCGTCGGCGATTTCGGCTTTGTTCTCGGGATCTTTCTTCTCTTCTGGTCGTTCGACGCCCAGGGGCACGGGACGCTGACTTTCCGCGAGATGGCCAGATGGGCCCAAGGGCTTCAGGGGCAGCAGATCTGGGGAGTGAGCGCGGCGACACTCGCAACGCTGTTGCTGTTCGTCGGCGCCACCGGCAAATCCGCTCAGATCCCGCTCTACGTCTGGCTGCCGGACGCGATGGCCGGCCCGACGCCCGTGAGCGCCCTCATCCATGCCGCGACCATGGTCACGGCGGGCGTCTACATGGCCGCCCGGCTGAACTTCCTGTTTTCGATGGCACCGTTGACGCTGAACGTCATCGCCGGGGTCGGAGCGGCGACGGCGCTTCTGGCGGCGACGATCGCGCTCACGCAGTACGACATCAAGAAGGTGCTCGCGTACTCGACCGTGAGCCAGCTCGGCTACATGTTCATGGGAATCGGAGTCGGTGGCTACGCGGCGGCCATCTTCCACCTGATGACGCACGCCTTCTTCAAGGCCTGCCTGTTTCTGGGGGCGGGCAGCGTCATCCATGCCATGCACCACGAGCAGGACATGCGCAAGATGGGCGGGCTCAAGGGGCCGATGCCGTTGACTTTCGCCACCTTCTTCGTTTCGGTGCTGGCGATCGCGGGGATGCCGGGAACCGCCGGGTTCTTCTCCAAGGACGAAATCCTCTGGCTGGCTTTTTCCAACCACCATCCGGTGATCTGGGCGCTCGGGGTAGCGGGCGCGGGCATGACCTCCTTTTACATGTTCCGGCAGCTCTTCATGGTCTTTTTCGGCGAATGCCGCGCCGATCACCACACCCGCGAGCGCCTGCACGAGTCGCCGACGATCATGACGGCGCCGCTGGTAGTCCTGGCCGCGGGAGCGCTGCTGGCGGGGTGGATCGGCCTGCCTGCCGTGCTGGGCGGGAGCCGCTTTGCCGAGTGGCTCGAGCCCGTGCTGGGCGGCCACGGGGCAGAGCACGGCTCCCACGAGCTGGAGCTGCTGCTGATGGCGGTATCGGTCGCGGTGGCGGCGGGGGGATTCTTCCTCGCCTACCTGATTTACTATCGAGGGGTGCTTTCGGCCGACCGCTTCGCGTCGTTCGCGGGCGGGTTTTTCTATCGGCTCTTCGAGCGCAAGTACTACGTCGATGAGATCTACCAGGCGATCTTCGTCAACGGCAGCCTCCTGCTTGCGCGCTTGCTGGCGCTCTTCGACCAGTACGTGATCGACGGCATCGTCGACGGCTCGGCGGCGCTCACGCGGTGGCTGTCGTGGCTGAACGGCCTGTTCGATCTCTACGTGATCGACGGCATCGTCAACGGGGTGGCCGATACCTCCTACTGGGCGGGCAACCGCCTGCGCAGGGTCCAGACCGGAAACATCAACGGCTATCTCTACGGTATTCTGGTCGCGGTGGTGCTAGCGATCGTCGTCAAGCTCCGCTACTGGAGCTGAGGGCTAACGGGAGAGTTTGGAAGATGGAGCACGTGCTGACCTACATGACCTTTATTCCGGTGGCGGGCATGATCGTCGTGCTGCTGCTGCCGGCGGCGAGCCATAACCTCATTCGCTGGGTCTCCGCGGCCTTCACCGTTCCGCCCCTCCTGATGGCCTGCTGGCTGTTCGTGAACTTCGATCCCGCTAATCCGGGTTTTCAGTTCGTCGAGAAAGCACCGTGGATCCCCGCGTACAACATCCAGTACTTCGTCGGCGTGGACGGCCTGAGCATCTCGATGGTGCTGCTGACCGCGCTGCTCTGCTTTCTCTGCATTTTCGCCTCCTGGGGGATCGACAGGGGCGTCAAGGGCTATTTCGCGCTGTTCCTGCTGCTCGACGCGGGGATGATGGGCGTCTTCGTCGCCCTGGATTTCTTCCTGTTTTTCATCTTCTGGGAGGTCATGCTGCTGCCGATGTACTTCCTGATCGGCATCTGGGGCGGGCCCCGCCGCGAGTACGCCGCCATCAAGTTCTTTCTTTACACGCTCCTCGGCAGCGGCTTGATGCTGCTCGCCATCCTGGCGCTCTACTTCACGAGCGAGCCGCACACCTTCGACATGACGGTGCTGATGGCCCAGGCGAACCGCTACGGCACCCAGGTCCTGCCGCTCTGGCCGTTCAACGAGCTGCGCTGGGGATTCCAGCACGTGGTCTGGATGGCATTGTTCGTCGGCTTTGCGATCAAGATCCCGGCGTTTCCTTTCCATACCTGGCTGCCGGACGCCCACGTCGAGGCGCCCACGGCGATTTCCGTGATCCTCGCCGGGATCCTGCTCAAGATGGGTACGTACGGGATTCTGCGCACAAACTATCCGATGCTGCCAGCGGCGACCGCCGATCTCGCTTTCTGGTGCCTGGGGGCGCTCGGGGCCTGGAACATCATCTACGGCGCGCTCTGCGCGATGGCGCAGAAGGATCTCAAGAAGCTCGTCGCCTATTCCAGCGTGAGCCACATGGGCTACGTGATGCTGGGCATGGCCACCTTTACGACGCAGGGGATCAATGGCGCGGTGCTGCAGATGTTCAACCACGGAACGATCACCGGCATGCTGTTCCTCCTGGTCGGGGTGATCTACGACCGGGCGCACCACCGTGAGATCGAAGGATTCGGCGGGCTGGCCGCCGTCATGCCGGTCTACACCGGGGTGACCGCGCTCGCCTTCTTCGCCTCGATGGGGCTGCCGGGCCTTTCCGGGTTCATCTCGGAGGTGCTGGTGCTTCTCGGCGCCTGGCAGAAGTATCCCGTGCTTGCGATCATCGCCGCCAGCGGCGTCATCCTGACGGCGGGATACCTCCTCTGGACGATCCAGCGTGTGTGGCTGGGGCCGACCAACGAAAAATACCGTGCGCTTCCGGAAATCAACGGCCGGGAGATGTTCACCCTGGTGCCGCTGGGGGCGATCGTGGTCCTGGTCGGCGTTTACCCGAGCGTCGTTCTGGACCTGTTGCGGGCGTCGCTCGATCAGATCAACCAGATCGTCATTCCGCATCTCTGACCCGGCGGCCATGGACCTCAACAATTTTCAAAGTCTCGCCTTCTTCTGGCCGGAGATCCTTCTCACGGGAGCGGTATTGCTGATCGTCGTGATCGATCTGGTCGCCGCCGAGAAGCGGTTTCTCGCGAGCGTCGCGCTTCTCGGCTGCGCGGGCGCGTTGATCGCCGCCATCGACCTCTATGGGGCGCCCCAGGGCTGGCTGTTCCACCGGATGATCGTTCTCGACCGGTTCAGCCTGTTCTTCAAGGTCGTGTCGCTGGTCGCCGCGAGCGCCACCATCTGGATGTCGATGGGAAGCGACGAGATCCGCCGGGTACCGCAGGGCGAGTACTACACGTTGCTGCTGACCTGCACGCTGGGGATGTTCTTCATGGCCTCCGCGAGTAACCTCCTCACGGCGTATCTCTCTCTGGAGCTGGTGAGCCTGGCTTCGTACGTTCTCACCGGCTTCCTCCCCCACAACCGACGCTCCAGCGAAGCCGCGCTCAAGTACTTGATCTACGGCGGCGTCGCCTCGGGAGTCATGATCTACGGAATGAGCTGGATCTTCGGCATTGCGGGAAGCCTGGATTACGCGGCGATCCAGCAGGCGCTCGCGAGCAAGGCGGATCTCAACCGCACCGCCCTCTACATCGCCTTCGTCTTCATCCTGGCTGGCTTCGGCTACAAGATCGTTTTCGTGCCGTTCCACATGTGGTCTCCCGACGTCTATCAGGGGGCGCCTACGCCGTTCACGGCCTTTCTCTCGGTGGCCTCCAACGCTGCCGGGATCGCGATCCTGATCCGTTTCTTTTTTCCCGTGCTGTCGCGGCCGATCGCGTCCGGCGAGTGGGCGTTCATCTCGGGCGTCGAATGGCCTCACGTCCTGCTGTTCGCCAGCATGGTCACGATGACGCTCGGCAATCTCTGCGCGCTCAACCAGAGCAACCTCAAGCGCATGCTCGCCTACTCGGGGATTGCGCACGCGGGCTACATGCTGATGGGGCTCGCGATTCTGAACAACGAGGGGCTGCGCGCGATTCTCTTTTACATCGCCGTTTATCTGATCATGAATCTCGGGGCCTTTCTCGTGGTTGCCATGATGGCGAACGCGACCGGCAGCGAGGAGATCGGGAGCTACCGGGGGCTCGCGTGGCGCGGCGCGGTGGTGCCCGCCGCCTGCCTGACCGTGTTTCTCTTCTCGCTCACCGGGCTCCCGCCTTTCGCCGGCTTCATCGGCAAGTTCTTTCTCTTTGCGGCCGTTTTGCGCGAAGGCGGCGCGTTCGTGATCCTGGCCGTAGTGGGAATCCTCAACAGCGTCGTTTCGCTCTACTACTACGCGAAGATCGTCAAGGTGATGTTTCTCGAGGAGCCCGACCCCTCCGATCCCGCGATTGCGGTCGCTGCGAACGGGTTGAGCCTGCTCATTCCACTCGCGGTTCTGACCGTCGTTCTCGGTGTCTACTTCTCGCCTCTGGCTCAATACGCCGGCGGGTCGCTCAATTTCTTCGTGCGATAGCGGTCCGGGACCGTACTGCCCGATCGAGCCTTCCCAGGCCCGGCGTTCATTTTCCGTTGATTTAGCCGATTTTCGCCGCCTTCACGCAGATCGTTCAACGTAATCTCTCTGTTTTTCAATGAGTTATATAAAGGGCTCCAATGGCCCGGTCATTGCGTTTTCCCGAGCCCGACGGGGAGGTGGGCTATGGCAAAACGGTCAAGGCTGTCCCTGGCACTGGTTTTTTGTTTTTTTGCATGGATCCCCCGGGCCGACGCCCGAACGCCGACGGAGCAAGTCCGCGAAACCATCGAACAGGTCGTCGTGGCGGCAAACGGTTCCGCCGGAGAAAACCCGGTTGCGCGGCTCGAGCTGATGCGGCGGGTGCTGATGCCGCGGTTCGACTTTTTCGAGATGTCGCGCCAGAGCCTGGGAAAACATTGGAACGCGGTGGGCGAGCGGCAGCAGGAGTTCGTCACGAGCTTCGCCGAGTTTCTCGGCAACGCCTATCTCGGCCGGATCGTCTCGTACAAGGACGAAGAAATCAGGTTCCTCGGCGAGCGGGTCGAGCGCGACAGAGCCGAGGTCGCCACCAGGGTGGTGCCGCGCCGGGGAGAGCCGCTGACGGTCAATTACCGCCTGCATCGGGTGGATGATCAGTGGAAGATCTACGACGTTGTCGTGGAGGAAATCAGCCTGATCGGGAACTATCGGGCCCAGTTCAGCCGGATTCTGGCGAACGGAACGTTCGACGACTTGATGCGAAGGTTGCGGGAGAAGGGCCCGACGTCCCGGCCGTAGTCGGGCGGTCGGGTGCTCCGCGCCGTCAGGTCACCGGAATCATGATGTGGGTCCGATAGGGCGGACGCTCGCAGAGTCTGCGATACCAGTCTTGCACGCGGCTGAATTCCGGACGCTCGACAGGCAGGTTGAACCAGCGGTACGCCCAGACGCCGAGCGGAATATCCCCGATCGAGAACTCGTCGCCTGCCAGGTAGGGGCTCGCCGCGAGCTGGTCGTCGACGATCTTCCAGGCGGCGGCGGTCCTTTCCAGGGCGGTGGTGATTCCTTTGGCGTCGCGTTTTTCTTCCGGCGTGCGGATGAGGGCCACGAACAGGGGAACCATCGCTGGATTGAACGTGGAGAGCTGCCAGTCCATCCACCGGTTGGCGTTGGCTCTACCTTCGAGACCTCCCGGGAGCAACCTTCCCCGGCCGTACTTTTCGACCAGGTAGCGAAGGATACTGTTCGATTCCCAGAGGACGAAATTCCCGTCGCGGATGGTCGGTACCAACCCGTTCGGGTTCATCTCGAGGTAGCTTCGCTCCCGGTTTCCCCCGAATTTTCCGCCGAGATCGATCCGCTCGAACTCGAGGCCGAGCTCACCGCAGCACCAGAGTACCTTCTGGACGTTGGACGAATCGGTTCTGCCCCAGATCTTGAGCATGCCCCCTCCCTTACCGCGCGTCGTGCGACTGGGGAGTTCTTATCACCGTTTTCCCCCTGAGAACAGACTCGCCGGGTGTGCTATCCTTGCGCGGGGTTTTCTGGTACAAACACGGACCGAATCCCGCCGGGCCGCGAGGAAATGAGGGTGACGTGGAGAAAGAGTTGCGCAGGAATCGTTCTCGGGCTGGGGCTCGTCCCATCCCTTGCCATACCGCAGAGCATGACCGAAGGGCGGAAGCTCTACGCCGCCTACTGTACCGGGTGTCACGGGGAGAACGGTAAGGGGGACGGCGTGGCCGCGCGGGCGCTGCCTGTAAAGCCCGCCGACCACACGGACGGCAAGACGATGGGGGTGTTATCGGACGCCTACCTGCGCAGCATCATCGAGAAAGGGGGAGCGGGTGTGGGGAGGTCCTCGTTTATGCCATCCTGGGGCGGCCAGCTCAGGCCAGACGAGATCGGCGCCCTGATTGCCTATATCCGCAGCCTCGCCCGGCCAACGCAAGGGTCGGGTGGGAAGCAGTAAAATGACGGCTTTTTCGGCCGTCCCCCCCTTGACGAAAAACAAGCCCGGCTTAAATTTGACGATTAAAAAACCAGTCTCCTGGTTAGGTAAATCTACGTTTTATTTTGAGGAGGTGCTATGGCAACGAAAATCCGCCCCCTGCATGACAGGGTGATCGTCAAACGCATCGAGGAGGAGGAGAAAACGAAAGGCGGGATCATCATACCGGATACCGCCAAGGAAAAGCCCCAAGAAGGGCGAGTCGTGGCCGTGGGGCCGGGGAGGCACGAGGACGGCAAGGTCATCCCCTTGAGCGTCAAGGCGGGAGACAAGATTCTTTTCGGAAAGTACTCCGGAACGGAAATCAAGCTGGACGGCGAGGAGCATCTCATCATGCGGGAAGATGACATCCTCGGCGTCATCGAGTAGGGATTCGATCAAGGAGGGAAGAGAAAGATGGCTGCAAAAGAGGTCCGTTTTGCCGAGGAAGCCCGAAGCAAGGTGCTGCGCGGCGTCAACATTCTGGCCGACGCGGTCACCGTAACTCTGGGGCCCAAGGGCCGGAACGTAGTCCTGGAAAAGTCATGGGGCGCACCGACCGTGACGAAGGACGGTGTGACCGTAGCTAAAGAGATCCAGCTGGAAGACAAGTTCGAAAACATGGGCGCGCAAATGGTCAAGGAGGTGGCGAGCAAGACGTCGGACGTCGCCGGCGACGGCACGACCACCGCGACCGTGCTGGCGCGCGCCATTTTCAGCGAGGGCCTCAAGCTGGTCGCTGCCGGACACGACCCGATGAGCATCAAGCGCGGGATCGACAAGGCAGTGGAGAAGGTCGTCGAGGAGCTCAAGTCGCTTTCCAAGCCCACGCGCGATCGGGAGGAAATCGCCCAGGTCGGCACCATCTCGGCGAACAACGACAAGACCATCGGAGACATCCTCGCCGAGGCGATGGATAAAGTCGGCAAGGAGGGCGTGATCACGGTCGAGGAGGCGAAGGGGCTGGAGACCACCCTCGATCTGGTCGAGGGAATGCGGTTCGACCGGGGTTACCTGTCGCCGTACTTCGTGACGGACGCCGAGCGAATGGAGTGCGTTTACGAGGACGCCTACCTTTTGATCCACGAAAAGAAAATTTCCAGCATGAAGGATCTGCTGCCCGTGCTCGAAGCGGTTGCCAAGACCGGCAAGCCGTTACTGATCATCGCCGAGGATGTCGAGGGCGAGGCGCTCGCAACCCTGGTGGTCAACAAGATCCGCGGCACGCTGAAAGTAGTGGCCGTCAAGGCGCCGGGCTTCGGCGATCGTCGCAAGGCGATGCTGGAGGACATCGCGATTCTGACCGACGGCAAGATGATCGCCGAGGAGCTGGGCATCAAGCTGGAGAACGTGACCTTGAAGGATCTTGGCCGCGCCAAGCGGGTGATTGTCGACAAGGACAACACCACGATCGTCGAGGGGGCGGGGAAGAAATCCGCCATCGAGGGACGGATCAACCAGATCCGCGCGCAGATCGAGGAAACCACCTCGGATTATGACCGCGAGAAGCTCCAGGAGCGCCTGGCGAAGCTTGCCGGCGGGGTGGCCGTGGTGAAGGTCGGCGCGGCGACCGAGGTCGAGATGAAGGAAAAGAAGGCCCGCGTCGAGGACGCGCTCCATGCAACCCGCGCGGCGGTCGAAGAAGGCATCGTGCCGGGCGGCGGCGTCGCTCTGGTGCGCGCCTCGGCGGCCCTGGCGAATCTCCGGGTCTCCGAAGAGGAGCGTGTCGGCGTGCGCATCGTTCAGAGGGCGTTGGAGGAACCGCTGCGTTGGATCGCCACCAACGCCGGCGCCGACGGCTCGGTCGTTCTCGACAAGGTGAAGAACGGTAAGGGAGCGTTCGGTTTCAACGCCGCGACCGAGGAGTTCGAGGACCTCGTCAAAGCGGGGATAGTCGATCCGACCAAGGTCGTCCGCACCGCGCTGCAGAACGCCGCGTCGGTGGCGGGCCTGTTGATCACGACCGAGGCGATGATCGCGGAGAAGCCCGAGAAGAAGAAGGAAGCGGCGCCGCACATGCCGCACGGCGACGAGTTCTGAGCGCCGAAGCCGGCTTCGAAGCACAAAAGGGTGCTCTCGCTGCGAGAGCACCCTTTTTTTTGGCCGAGTTTTTTGCTCGAGCGGAGTGAAGGCGGAAGATGATGGGAAAAAGAACGCGGCCGGGGGGCTCGCTTTCCCCCGGCCGACGGTTTTCTCAGTGAACGGTGACCTCGATCTGGCGCGGCCTGGCTTTCTCGACCTTGGGCACGCAGATTTCGAGCACTCCATCCCGGTACGTGGCCTGGATGGCGTCCGTTCGGGCGTTCTCCGGCAGATAAAATCGCCGCGAGAACTTGCCGGAAGGCCGCTCGAGGTGATGATATTCGATGCCTTCGGCCGAAGCTCGCTTGCGTTCGCCGCTGAGCATCAGCGAGCGCTCGTGAACCTCGACGTTGAGATCCTCGAGCTTCATTCCAGGAATGTCCGCCTGGATCAGGTAGGCGTCCTTGCTTTCCAGGATATCCACCGGAGGATTCCAATCGCCGGCGAAGCCGGTGGTGACCAGGCCGAAAGCCTCATCCAGCAGGTCGCCGAGGCGGTTCAACCTCTCGAACGGTTCCCATCTGACCAGCTCCATCGTTCTCTCCTTTCAGGGGCGTCGTGCAAGCCCTGCCGGAAAGCTAAGCACCGCGCCCGGTGCCGTCAATGGCACGGCCCTGCAGGCCGGAGCGACTTGACAGCGGCCAGTCGATGGCTAACTTGCCTTCGATCGTTCCCGAGGGCGAGCTGGAAAGGAGAGAGATCGATGGCTCGATGGGATCCTTTCGAGGAAATCGAGGCTTTACGGCGGGAAATCGACCGGGCTTTCGAGGGCTTCGGCCTGGGGCAGGAATCGTGGCATCCGGTCGCTTTTCTTCCGGGTAAGGCGCCGCGACGCTACCCGTTGATCAATCTGCTGGAGGACAAGGACAACCTCTACGTTGAGGCGCTCACCCCCGGCATCGACATCGGATCGCTCGAGGTAACGGTGCTGCAAAATCGCCTCACGTTGTCGGGCGAGAAATCCAGGATCGGCGAGGACGTGCGGCCGGAAGCGTTTCACAGAAGCGAGCGGGCGATCGGACGGTTCGTGCGGACCATCGACTTGCCCGTCGAGGTGGACGAGGCGGGGGTCGAAGCCGAATACAAGAACGGCCTCTTGCTGGTGAAGCTGCCGAAGGCGGAGAAATCGAAACCCAAGCAAATCAACGTCAAGGTCTCGTAAGGCGAAATTCGGAGGACCGTTACGATGGCGGAGAAAACGGTAGCGACGCGCGGTCAGCCGAGAACGACGACCGTTCGCGAGGAGACGCGAAGTCAGGAGCAGTACGTGACTCCGCCGGTCGACATCTACGAAACCGGCGACGGGCTCGTGGTCAAGGCCGATCTTCCGGGCGTGTCCAAGGACGATCTCGAGGTGCGCGTGGAGAACAACATACTCACCATCCGCGGCAAGCCGTCGCACATTGCTCCGGGCGATCCGATCTATCGCGAGTACCGGCTGGCGAGCTTCTTCCGACAGTTCGAGCTGAGTGAAAAGGTGGACCAGACCAAGATCGCCGCGGACCTCAAGCACGGCGTCCTGAGCCTGACCCTTCCCAAGGCGGAAGAAGCGAAGCCGCGAAGGATCGAGGTAAAGATCGCGTAGGCACCGCGCCTGCGTCGGGAGACCGCTGGGGATACAGGGCCGAAGCGCTCGATCGGCCTCGCGACGGCTGGCGCGAAAGAGCGCAGCGAGAAGATGCGCGCTTCCGTCCGCGCCGCGGACCGACCCTGCAAGCGGGTCCCGTCGCAGCAGCCCGCGCCGGACGGCTGGCAATCCCCGCTCCAGGTGGTATAAAAATCGAAGGAAAATCGCCGGACGCCTGTGTGCGCCTGTGCGCCCGGACCGCGGCACAGCTTGCCGCACGAATCGGACTTCCCGAGGTGACACCGTGTCCAGACCAACCCTGAGAGCGGCAAGCCGCCACGCCTGGATTTACGCGGCCGTGCCAGCGGCTTTGGTTTTTCTGTTCTTGGTTTTTGCGTTGAGGGAGGTGCTGGTCGGGGGCGCGGCGCTCAACGACCCTCGTGCCCAGCCCCGGGCGGTCACCCCGCGAGGCGACCTCGGCGCCGACGAGAAAGCAACCATTGCGCTGTTTCGTCAGGCATCTCCTTCGGTGGTTCACATCACCAGCATCGCCGTCCAGCGCGATCTTTTTTCCCTGAACCTGCTCCAGATCCCGGAGGGAACGGGCACCGGCATCATCTGGGACAACACCGGCAACATCGTCACCAACTTTCATGTCATCCAGAATGCCGCCGCAGCTCAGGTGACGCTCGCGGATCAATCCACCTGGAAAGCGAGGCTCGTGGGCGTCGCCCCCGACAACGACCTGGCGGTCCTCAAGATCGACGCGCCGGCCAGCCGCCTTCCCGCCATTCCGATCGGCACCTCCAAGGACCTTCAGGTCGGGCAGAAGGTTTTCGCGATCGGCAATCCCTTCGGCCTCGACCAGACGCTCACCACGGGCGTGATCAGCGCATTGGGGCGAGAGATCGAGTCGGTGACGCGACGGCCGATTCAAGGCGTCATCCAGACCGATGCCGCGATCAACCCGGGCAACTCCGGAGGGCCGCTGCTCGACAGCGCAGGACGACTGATCGGGGTCAATACGGCCATTTACAGCCCGTCCGGGGCTTCGGCAGGGATCGGCTTCGCTATTCCGGTTGACACGGTGAACCGGGTCGTGCCGGAGCTGATCCGGCACGGCAAGGTCATCCGCCCCGGACTGGGGATTCAGATCGCCGAGGAGCCGATCGCTCAGCGGCTCGGGGTCAGGGGAGTTCTGGTGGTCGATGTCATCCCGGGCGGTCCGGCGGCCAGGGCGGGAATGCGGCCGACGCGCAGGGACGCCACCGGCCGCGTGCGCCTAGGCGACATCATCGTCGGCCTCGACGGCAAGAAAATCGAGTCGCCCAACGATCTGTTCCTGGCTCTGGAAAAGTACAAGGTCGGCGATACCGTCTCGGTGAGCGTGATCCGCGACGGCAAGCCCCTGCAGTTGAAGGTCCGTCTGGAAGCGATCAGCTGACGGGCTCGCGGGACGGGTTTTCCGCCGAGCCCGCCTGCCTCTCGTCGCGCTCGTAGGCCGCTATGATCTCCTGCACCAGGTGGTGGCGTGCCACATCTTTTTCCGTGAACGTCACGAACCGGATTCCGTGTACCCCTTTGAGGATGCGCACCGCTTCCTTCAGCCCGGAAGGCTTCCCCGCAGGGAGGTCGATTTGGGTCGCATCGCCGGTGATGACCGCCTTCGAGCCGTAGCCGAGCCGGGTGAGAAACATCTTCATCTGCTCCGGCGTGGTGTTCTGCGCCTCGTCGAGAATCACGAACGAGTCGTTGAGCGTTCTGCCCCGCATGAAGGCGAGGGGCGCCACCTCAATGGTGCCGCGCTCGACGAGCTTGTGCGCCCGGTCAAAGTCGACCATGTCGTGGAGCGCGTCGTACAGCGGCCGCAGATAAGGGTTCACCTTCTCCGCAAGGTCGCCAGGCAGGAACCCGAGCTTCTCGCCGGCCTCGACGGCGGGTCGGGTGAGAATGATGCGCACGTAGTTGTTCTTCATCAGCTCGGCCACTGCCATGGCCATGGCCAGATAGGTCTTGCCGGTTCCCGCCGGGCCGATACCGAAGACGATGTCGTAGCGACGGATCGCGTCGATGTAGGCCTTCTGCGCGATGCTCTTGGGCGTGATGGTTCGCTTGTGCGCCGAGATGTAGATCGTGTCGAGAAAAATGTCCTGCAGCCTGGTGCGGCTGTCGGCGCTGAGAATCCGGATCGCGTAATCCACGTCGCTGGCGTAAACCGGGTAGCCTTTTTCCAGCAGGCCGTAAAGCTGCTTGATCAGCCGGGTCGCAAGATCGACCTGGACCGAGTCGCCGGAGACTTCCACACCCGAGCCGCGCGCCCGGATGTGGACGCCGAGGGCGTGCTGGATGATCTTGACGTGCTGGTCGTGCTGTCCGAGCAGGTCGCGGAACAGGCGCGGATCCTGGAACTCCAATTGCTGGGTCTGGACGGCGTGCGCGCCGCAAACGGCGGTTTCCTTTTCCTCGATCACTCCGCTTCTCCTATGAGTTGAACGACGATCTGTCGGGTCCGCGGTCGGTTGTCGAAGTCCAGCAGCACGATCTGCTGCCAGGTTCCGAGCGCCGGACGGCCGTCTTCGACCGGAATCGCCAGTGACGGCCCGAAAAGCGACGCACGCAAGTGGGAGAAGCCGTTGTCGTCGTTCCAGCGCTCGTCATGATGGTAGCGCCTGTTCGAGGGAATCAGCTTTTCCACCAGCTCCTTGAGATCGCGGACCAGTCCAGGCTCGTGCTCGATCGTGGTGAGAGCGGCGGTCGAGCCCGATACGAACAGCGTCGCCACGCCCGAGCGCAGCTTCTCGCGCGCGATCAGCCGCGTGACTTTCCCGGTGATGTCGACGACGTCGCAAAATCCGGAGGTGCTTTCGGTCAGCGTGGCAGTGGTGATCTTCATCCGTCAAAACCCGCAGGGTACCGTCCGCCGGGCGAAGCATCGGGAAACCGGATCAGAACGGCCTTGCGGCGCTTCACGTCGTGCTCCGGATGAGCTCCTGGGCGCGTTCCAGGGCAGCGTGGATCTTGTCCGGGTCCTTGCCGCCGGCCTGAGCGAAGTCGGGACGGCCGCCGCCTCCTCCGCCGACGATAGAGGCAAGCTCCTTGACGATCCTTCCCGCGTGATACCTGCGCACCAGATCCGGGGTGACGCAGGCCACCAGGTTGACGCCGTGCTCGCCGGCTGAAGCCAGCACCAGAACACCTGAACCGATTCGCTCCTTCAGCTGGTCCGCCAGTTCCCGGAGCTGCCTGGAGTCGACGCCGTCGACCCGCGCCACCAGCATGCCGACACCGTTCACCGTTTGCTTCTTGGCCATGAGATCCGGAATGCGATTCGTGCTCGTCTGCTCGCGCAGGCGCTCGAGTTCCTTCTCCAGCTCCCTTTGCCGGTCGAGCAGCTTTCGCACCCGGTCGACCGCCTCCTCGGGGGTAGAGCGCAGAAGCCGGCCGATCTCGCTCAGGCCCTCCTCGTAGCGGCGGATGAGATCGAGCGCGCTTTCCCCGGTCAACGCCTCCACCCGGCGCACGCCGGCCGCAACCCCGGCTTCGCCCTGGAGCTTGAACAGGCCGATCTCTCCCGAGTGCCGCACATGGGTGCCGCCGCAGAGTTCGGTGGAGAAATCGCCGATCCTGACCACGCGCACCACGTCGCCGTATTTCTCGCCAAAGAACGCCAGAGCGCCGGCGCGCACGGCCTCCTCATAGCTGGTTTCCTCGATCCGCACCTCGGCGTCCTGGCGGACCCGCTCGTTCACCTTCTCTTCGATGGCGTGCAGCTTCTCCGGCGGGATCGGGCCGGTGTGGCTGAAGTCGAAGCGCAACCGGTCGGGAGCGACGAGAGAGCCGGCCTGACGGACGTGCGATCCCAGCTCCTCCCGCAGCACGGCGTGCAGGATATGGGTGGCCGAGTGGTTGAGCATCGTGCGTCGGCGGTGCCTCGGATCGACGACCAGGTGAACGACGTCGCCCACCTGGAAGCGGCCTTTTCGCACCCGGCCCCGGTGCACGGTGAGAAGGGGCGTGGGATGCTGTGTGTCGAGCACTTCCATCCGGTCGCCGCGCGCGGTTTCGATGTAGCCGCGATCGCCGACCTGCCCGCCGGACTCGCCGTAGAAGGGAGTTTCGGCCGTGAGCAGGTCGACCTCTGCACCCTCGGAGACTTCAGTCCTCCCCTGGCCTCCCGAGTAGAGAGCGAGCACGGTCGATTCCGCTTCCAGACGGTCGTAGCCGATGAATCTCACCGGGCGGTCGAGCTGGATGCGCGCGTCGATGTTCTGCGCCTCCCGGGCTTCCCGCGCCCGGCTCCGCTGCACCTCCATAAGCCGCTGAAAGCCCGCCTGGTCGACGGCGATCTGTTCGGCCCGCAGGATGTCCTCGGTAAGATCGAGCGGAAAGCCGTACGTATCGTAGAGCCGGAACGCGACCTCCCCCGGCAGCGTCTTTCGGTTGTCCCGTTTGAGTGCCGCGACCGCTTCGTCGAGCAGGGCGAGCCCCTTCTCCAGCGTCTCGGCAAAGCGCTCCTCCTCGCTGCGGAGCACCTCCTGGATGCGGGCCTGCTCGGAGCGAAGCTCGGGGTAGGCCTCGCCCATGACCTCGACGAGACTCGGAACGATCCGGTAGAGAAACGGCTCGTCGAGCCCGATGAGCCGGCCGTGCCGCGCGGCCCGGCGCAGCAGCCGCCGCAGGACGTACCCTCGTCCCTCGTTGCTCGGCAGGACGCCGTCGGCGACCAGGAAGCTCACGGCGCGCGTGTGATCGGCGATGACGCGGAAGGAGACGTCGGCGACGGGGTCGACGCCGTAGCGCCTTCCGGACACGCGCTCCGCCGCGGCGATCAGCTCACGCAGGAAGTCGACGTCGTAGTTCGACAGCACGTGCTGCAGGACCGCCGTGATCCGTTCGAGGCCCATCCCGGTATCGACGTGCTTGGCGGGGAGCTCGGAAAGGCGCCCGTCCTCGCCGCGGTTGTACTGAATGAAGACGAGATTCCAGAGCTCTATGTAGCGGGCGCAGTCGCCGTTGAGCTGGCAGACATGGCCCGCCCGCTCCTTTCGATCGCAAGCTTCCGGTCCGCGGTCGAGGTGGATCTCGCTGCAGGGGCCGCAAGGGCCGGTTTCGCCCATCTCCCAGAAGTTGTCCTTTTCGCCGAAACGGCGTACGCGCTCTGGCGGAAGGCCGCTGATCCGCAACCACAGCCTCTCGGCTTCGTCGTCCTCGAGATAGACGGTCGCCCAGAGCCGGTCCACCGGGAGTCCCCATTCGCGGGTGAGCAGCTGCCATGCCCACTCGATCGCCTCCGGTTTGTAATAGTCGCCGAACGACCAGTTCCCGAGCATCTCGAAGAACGTATGGTGATAGGTGTCGCGCCCTACGGCCTCGAGGTCGTTGTGCTTGCCGCTGATCCGCAGGCACTTCTGGGAATTGGCGGCGCGCACGTAAGGCAGCTTCTCAAGGCCGAGAAAAACGTTCTTGAACTGCACCATCCCGGCGTTGGTGAACAGCAGCGTCGGGTCCTTTTCCGGCACGAGCGACGCGCTCGGGACGATGGTGTGGCCGAGCCTGGCAAAATGGCTCAGGAAGGACTTGCGTACCTCGTTTCCAGTGATCATGAATTTCAGCAACCCTCGATCCCGCGCGACAGCAGATCCGAGATCACGCTGTCGCTGTATCCTCGCCGCTTGAGAAAGGCGGCGGCGCGCCGCACGATCCCGGGATCGGCGGTGTCGAGGGTCTTGAAGCGTTTTTCCAGCAACGACCTCGCCCGGCTGTGCTCGTCCGCTTGCGCGAACACCTCCCGCATCACCTCCGAGATCAGCTCGGGGTCGATCCCTTTGGCCCTCAGCTCCTCCTCGATTCGCCCGCGGCCGAGCCCCCGGCTTTCGGCCCGGGCCCGGGCCCATTCCCTCGCGAATTCCCTGTCATTAAGGTAATTCAACGAGCGAAGCTTTTCCAGTACGGCGTCGACGATGCGCCCGCGGAACCCCTTCCGCAGGAGCTCGGCCCGAACTTCGGATTCGCTGCGCGATCGACGACCAAGGTAGCGCAGCGCCGAATCGAGCGCCTGATCGGCGGGTCTTGGCTTGAATGTCGGTGGCTTCAGGGTTGAAGTTATCGCGGCTTGGCTTTTTCCTTCTTGTCCCCGGTCGAGGGAGACTCGGCGGTCCCCCGCTTCAGCCCCGCCTTTTCCATGATCTTCCCGGCGATTTGCGCGGCGATCTGCGGATGCTCACGAAGAAACTGCCTGGCCGCCTCGCGCCCCTGGGCGATCCGCTCTCCGCCGAAGGAATACCAGGCGCCGCTTTTCTCCACGATTCCCATCTCGCTGCCGAGATCGATGATCTCGCCGTCGCGGGAGATCCCCGTCCCGTACAGGATGTCGAATTCGGCCTCCTTGAACGGCGGCGCGACCTTGTTCTTGACGATCTTGACCCGGGCACGACCGCCGACGATGTTGTCACCGTCCTTGAGCGCACCGGTCCGGCGAATGTCCATTCGCACCGAGGCGTAGAACTTCAGGGCGTTTCCTCCCGTGGTGGTTTCCGGGTTGCCGAACATGACGCCGATCTTCATCCGGATCTGGTTGATGAACACGACGACTGTCTGCGAGCGCGAGATCGTCGCGGTCAATTTCCTCAACGCCTGCGACATCAGCCGGGCCTGCAGGCCCATGTGTGCGTCGCCCATCTCCCCCTCGATCTCGGCCTTGGGCACCAGCGCGGCGACCGAGTCGATGACCAGAACGTCGATCGCCCCGCTGCGCACGAGGGTTTCGGCGATCTCCAAGGCCTGCTCTCCGTGGTCGGGCTGGGAGATGAGGAGATCGTCGGTCTTGACGCCGAGCTTCTTGGCGTAACCCAGGTCAAGGGCATGCTCGGCGTCGATGTAGGCGCCCATGCCTCCCTGCTTCTGGGCTTCGGCGACGATATGGAGGGCGAGCGTGGTCTTTCCCGAGGATTCCGGACCGTAGATCTCCACCACGCGGCCCCGCGGCACGCCGCCGATACCGAGGGCGATATCGAGGCCGAGCGAGCCCGTCGGGATGACCGGAATGTCTTTCAGGGCGCCGGCCTCCCCGAGCTTCATGATGGCGCCTTTGCCGAACTGCCGTTCGATCTGGCTGACCGCGAGATCGATGGCTTTTTCCCTGTTCACGTCCATGAGCTGCCTCCATGAGGTCGCGTCACTCGACCTCGCCGTTGAGTTCGAAAATCCTGATCGGGGTGTAAACTGCGCCGCTGCGAGTGAGCACGCTCTGAAAGAGAACGATGTCCTCGACCGTCGATACGCCGAACTCGCGGCTGCGCCAGCGCTCCAGCTCGGTTCGCAGCGCTGCCAACCCGCCTTCCGGACGGCGCCAGCGGCCCACCGTGAGGTGGGGCGTGAAGGACCGCTTCTCCCGGTCGAAGCCCAACGGCTCCAGCTCGCTTTCCACTCGCGAGGCCAGTGCCTCCAATCCGCGAGCTTCGAGCCCGACCCAGAGCACTCGCGGCCGTCCGGTCTCGGGAAATACCCCTAGACCTTTAGCATTTATGGTGAAGCGCGAAAAGAGCTTTGCCGAGCGGCCGAGCGCCGATGAGATCGGCTCGATCTTCTCCTCGCTGATAGGACCGAGGAATTTCAAAGTCAAGTGGAAAGCTTCAGGAGCGACCCAACGGATCCCGTGCAGCTTAGGTTTGAGCTCCTCGATCGCAGCGGCAATAGCTCGGACCACCCGGCCGTCAAGCCTGATGCCCACGAAAGCACGAATCACGGTCGCTCTTTCGCTTGCGCCTGCAGCGCCAGTCGGAGCCAGTTGAGCGCTGCCTGCGAGGCAGCCTGGACGATCCGCTCTCGTCCGCCGTGAAATTGAAAGCACCGGGCTTCGTCTCCGCCGGCGTGGGACAAGGCGATCCAGACGGTGCCGACGGGCTTCTCCGCGCTTCCGCCGGTCGGCCCGGCGATGCCGGTGACGCCGAGAGCGGTCGTCGCTCCGAACCGTTCACGGGCTCCCTGCGACATCTCCAGCGCGGTTTCGCGGCTCACGGCCCCGAACTTTTCCAGCGTGGGCGCGCGAACCCCCAGAAAGCGGTGCTTGGCCTCATTGGCATAAGCGACCACGGAGCCTCGAAAATATGCCGAGCTCCCGGCTACACGCGTGATCCGATGGCTGATCAAACCTCCCGTACACGACTCGGCAAGAGCCAGGGTGTCCCGCCGGCGAAGCAACAGGCCGCCAACGACCTCCTCGAGCGTAAGATCGCCTTCGGCGTAGATGTAGTCGCGCAACAGCTCGCGGATGCGGTCGCGCAGCTGCTCGAAAAAGCCGTTGGCCCCGTCGCGCACGGTAAGCCTCAAAGACAGGTCCGGAAAGTGGGCCCGAAACGACAAGGTCGCCTTCTCGCCCAGCGGCAAGGGAGAGACGAGATCGTCGAGACGAGACTCCGTGAGCCCGTAAAGCTTGAACGTGCAACTTTCGATCCGGCCGGGCGCTCCGCTACGCTCCCGGAGCCACGGAAGGACCGACTGCTCCAGCATCACGGTCATCTCGTGCGGCACGCCGGGCAGCCAGACGAGCGGTTTTCCGGGGGCGAGGTCGACGCGAAATCCGGGAGCCGTGCCGACCGGGTTCGGTATGACCGTCGCTCCCTCGGGGAACAGGGCCTGTTTGAGGTTGTTTTCGGT
Organism: Candidatus Zixiibacteriota bacterium; assembly: GCA_035574315.1. NCBI lineage: Bacteria > Pseudomonadati > Candidatus Zixiibacteriota > Candidatus Zixiibacteriota bacterium. The sequence goes on along the minus strand of DATLYW010000012.1, from coordinate 20,875 downwards.
CCAGGGGAGCCCGCGCGCGGCAAATCGGGCTTTGAGCTGGTCGACGACGGTTTCGTCGCGCCAGAGGCCGCGGCCGATAAACTCCGCGACCACCGCTGCGGTGAGGTCGTCTGCGGTCGGCCCAAGACCTCCGGTCCCGATCACGACATCGGCCATGGCGCGGGCCTGCTGCAAAGCCCAGAGCAGCTGCTCGCGGCTATCGCCGACCTTGATGACCGCAGCGATCTGGAATCCGTCGGCGGTGAGACGCTCCGCAATGACTGCGGAATTCGTGTCGACGACTCTCCCGGTGGTGAGCTCGTCCCCGCTGCTGATGATAACAGCTTTCGTGGGCATGTGACCGGCCGCCCGCACCGGGCAACCGCCCCGCGAACGTGCGCAACCGTGGACCGACTTCAGAATAGCAGAGAGACACCGGTTGCGAAAGCCGCAATGCAGCTCTTCAGCACCCCCCGCGATGCGGGGTCGTGATCAGGAGGGCGTGTCGCTCGGGAGCTGTACCAGGAGAAGCTGCTTGTGCTGCTCGAAGCGACGCTGGAGGGCCGGCTCGATCGCATCGTCGGCCGGAAAGTCGACGCTCAGCGGATCGACGTACTGGCCGTCCTTGTAGAGCTCGAAATGCAAATGGGGACCCGTGCTCCGGCCGGTCGAGCCGACATAGCCGATGATGTCGCCTTTTCTCACCGTGACGCCGTCCCGGATGCCGTAGGCGAAGCGATCCAGGTGGGCATACCTCGTGGTGTAGGCCGATTCATGCCGGATCTCGACCAGCTTGCCGTAGGCTCCGTTACGTTTGGCCGCCGTAACAACCCCGTCTCCCACGGCCCTCACCGGGGTGCCCCGGCGCGCGGCGAAATCGACGCCGGTATGCGGAGCATTGATTCTGAGAACCGGATGAAATCGGGAGCCGGTGAAATGAGAGGTGATGCTGGTGAACTCCAGGGGAAAGCGGAGAAAGGCGCGCGCGAGGCTCCTGCCCTCCTCGTTGAAGTATCCCCCGATTCCTTTCTGCCGCTCAAAATAGATGGCTGTCAGCTTCCGCCCGGCATTGATGAGCTCAGCCGCGAGGATACGCAAGGACGGCGCGGTCTCCTGTCCGCGGCGGCTTCGCTTCTCGTAAACAATCTTGAAGCTGTCACCGTAACCAATGTCACGTTCAAGGTTGACGTCCCAGGCAAAGATGTCGGCGAGCTGCGAGAGCAGAGCCGGCTGGATGCCTGCCCGCTGGCCGGAATCGTAAAGCGTCGAGTCGATTACGGCCGAAGCGGTGTGGACCTCGACATCGTAAGGTTTTTCCCGTTTTTGGAAAAGAATTCCCTTAGGGTCTTTCTCCCAGGTAAAGGTCCAGGCATCGTCGTAATCGAGCTCCAGCGCCTTCAGGGAGAGGTTGCCCGACCGCTGCGAGGGGGCCTTTCGCCTGCCGAAAAAGAAATGAATCTCACGCCCGGGGGGAAGAGGTCTGGTCGAGAGGTCGCGTTTGATCGAGCGCGTCCAGGTAAGCTTTTCACCCTTGGAGAGCTGGAAACGATTTAGAACATTTATCAGGTTTTCGCCCGGCCGGGTCCGATAGGTGACGTGCTCTCTTGGCTCCAAGGGCTCGTCCGGCTCGGGAGCAGCCTCGGGGGCGGGGGACGCCTTCAGCGCCTTTCGCGATCGGCTCGGGGCGCCGCTTTTTGCTTTGGCGGGTTGCTTCTGGATGGTTTTCTGCCTTACGGCTTCAGCTTCCTTGGGCTTGAAAGTCAGCGCCAGAACGAAAACCGATAGCCAAGCTAAGGTATTGAAAAAACGCGTTAATGTAATATTGCCGCTTCGGCTTTCGGCAATTCTGTAGAGATTTCTAAGCCGCCCCATGAGCAAAAAACCTTACCCTCAATAAACCGTTTCGCGCCGGCTGTCAAACGGAAAATGGCCGTCGGGCTGAGGCTGCGGGATTGTGAAAAACGCTCAGTTTTCGGCGTAGATTAGCCGCCGGACGGCGACCTCGAGCAGAAACAGCGCGAATACGGCGGCAATCAGCGGTGAGCGCAGCGGCTGGTAGCTGTGGATTACGGCGGCCTCGGCGCGGCGGGGAGCTTTGGAGGGGTTGAGTTCTCCGCCTGTGGCCTCGGCAAGCTCGGTGAGCAAGGGTAAGTTCGGCTGATTTCTAGGCAATTCGTGAAGGAGATCGTAGGGCAGCGTGTACCCGATCGGCGGATAGATCCGCCGCATGCCTCGGCGCTCCTCGGCGATATCTATGCGATAATCTCCCCGTGACCGCAGAGGCAGTTGGGTCTGGTAGTGGCCTGGAGCCACTCTTTTGAGGCTTCCGTCGGTTCTCACTCCTTTTCCGTTGACAACGAAGCTGAACCGGCTCTCGAGGCTGGCCTCGTCATAGACGTAAAGGTCCAGAACGGCGCGGTCTTGGACCACATTGATCCTGGCTTCATGGGGCGGTACCGTTTCTACCGGCGGCTGCAACCACCCCAGGATTTTTCCCCAGAACCCGGTCAAGCCCCCCCATGGGATCCAGTTCCGGCTCCAACGCCCTTCCATGTCCATCGTGAGGGCTACCGACTTTCCTTTTCCGTAGCGCCACGAGGCCATGAGGGGCAGCTTGCGGCCGTTGCGCGGCGTGGAAAGGTCCAGGCTGGCTCCTTTCTTGAGCTCGGTTTCGATCTGGCCCCGGATCGGCGGATAGGCCCCGGAGAACCCGGCGAGGATTTCCGACCCTTTTTCCTGGACGGGCATCCAGTCGCGCTCCGCCGGCGGCTCTTCGTCTCCCTTTTCCTGGAGTTGCTGCAGGGCGATGCGCGGGAGGGACGACGGATCGGCCGTATGGTGGAACAGGCCGCCGCCATACTGGCTGATCCGCTTCATGATGCGGATGTCGGCTTCCGGACCAATAGCGATGGCCGAAACGGTTATTTTCATTTCCGATTTCATCACGCTCACCAGGTCAATCAGCTCTCCCTGGCTGCCGCGGGTCTCGCCGTCGCTCAGGAGAATGACGTGCTTCCGGCCGGCGTTGAGCTTCTCGAGCTGCCGCTTCGCCTCGACCAGGGCCGGGAAAAAGTAGGTCTGGCCTCCGGGCTTGAGCCGGTCGACCTGCGCGGCGAAGCGGCCCCTCAGCCGCCCCACGGCATCGACCGGAACAACCACGAAAGGAGAAACATCGAAGCCGATGACGCCCAGGAGATCGTTGTCCTTGAGCTGATTGGCCACCGCCTTGGCGGCTTCCTGGGCGAAAAGGATCCGGTTGTCCTCGCGCATGCTCCCGGATTTGTCGATCACGAGAACCACGGCCCGGTTGTGCTCTTCCTTTTTGGGCTCTTTCAGCTCCACCGGCAGGATGGTCTCGACCGGGGTACCCCGGTATCCACCCGGACCAAAGCTCCACTCGCTCCCGAGCATCACGAAGGAGTTGCCTGAGGCCACGTGGCGTTCCACGGCCGCGAGATAAGACGCCGGGAATCGCTCGCGCTCGACGTTGTTGAAGATGACGACGTTGTAACCCTCAGGGGAGGGAGGAGCTTGGGTCGCCGAACGGGAGTGCACCTCGAAACCCTGGCGCTTGAGGAGCTCTTCCAGGTAGCGCCCCCCTCCCGGTCGGCCGTTGAGCAAAAGGACCTTTGCCTTGGAGCGGACGGCAACAAGCGCGTGGGCCTGGTTATCGGAAGCAATGGCGTCGGAGCCGCCGCGGCTCGGTGTGAATGTTGCGCGAAAGGTCGCCAAGGCGCCTCCTTCCGGCAATGCGACCTCGTAACGGAAAAGGCGGCTGCCGGGTCCGAGCTGGATCCTTTCGGTCTTGATCGTGTGGTCGTTCCTGGAGAGCGTCAACGTTCCCTCGACGTTGCCGTTGCCCTGGTTCTCCAGAACGACTTTCAGGCTCACATTATCGCCGCTCTCGCCGTGGCTCGGTGCGATGAGTCTCGAGACGGCGACGTTGGAGACCGCCAACGAGGTCACCGGAACGATGGGAAAAACCCTCACTCCGGCGGCCGCGACACGGGGCAGAAGCCGCCTTACGTCGCCCTCGGTTTCCCAGCCGTCGGTGAACAGGTAGAGGTCGCGCGGCCCGGTGCGAAGCGAAACAATCGTCTCGAAGAGCCTTTGGAGGTTGGTTTTATCGGGCTGGGTGGGCTCTCCGGCGCTGTTCCGGGCTTGCAGCCGCTCGGCCCAGTCGTCCGCCTCGACCGGCATCCCGCCGAAGAGAAAGACCCGATCGCCGGAGCGTGGCGGGAATCGCGCCGCAGCCTCGCGTGCCATCCAGGTTCGCATCTCGGCGGGAATGCTTGCGGAGACGTCGAAGGCGAACATGCGTTCCTCCCGGGTCTCCTTGGTCTGCTGACGGGAGATTTGCGGGTCCGCGAGCGTAAGGACCAAAAGCGTCACCACCACGCTCCGAAGGACGATCACCGCCAGAGAGCGCTGTCGGAGCCGAAGCCAGAGCAACGGAAGAGCTGCCAGAAACCAGAGAAAGGTCGGCCGCGCGAAATCGATGTTGAGGAGTTGTTCGATCATGCGGACCCGAAAATCCGCCTCAGCGAGGGGCGCGACCCTGAGACCGGGGGATACGTCCCGCCACCGGCGGGGCTCACAAACCATTCGACGATCAGCAATACGAAAGAGAAGAACGCCAGGTACGGCCAGAGAGAGCGGAGCACGGAGGGGTTCGTCCCTCCTCCAGTCTGCTGTCCCACGGCGATGGGCTGGGCAGTGCGCAGATCCGACTCGGTAACGCTGTCGAAGTTGACCGGAGTCAGTTCTGCTTGGTGGCCACGCTGGAGCCGATAGATGCCCTGGTAAAAAGTTCCTTGAAACCGGCTGCTTCCTCGAGCCAGGGCGATTTCCCCTCCCGCGGGCAAGACCAGACGATCACCTTGTTCCACTGGAGTAAAGACGAGCCCTTCTCCGGTCGTGACCTGTGGAGAGCCGGAGCTGCCGGCAAGCCAATCGAGAAAGTTCAACGTGAAGATCGACACCGGAAGATTGTCACGGCCCAGATAAGGAAATGGATCGAAGCCGAGAACCAGATAACGAAGGGTACGGGCCTCGGCAGCAACGGCGAGGGGGCCCTCCGGGCTCTCGATCACCGCTACCGCGGGCATTCGAGGCCGAACGTGGCGGGCGTAGGGTGGGCGGAACAACGCAAAGTTGACGTAACGGGTGAGCGGATGGGGGTCCCGCCAGGTCGAGACAACCACGCGCCCAAGCGGTTGCCCGAGGGAGGCCAGCGGATTGTGTTCCGGAGGCAGGACAAACAGAGCAGGATTGTCAGGCAGTCCGGCCGGCGTGGCAAAGTGAAAGATCTCGACGGCGAAATCGGAGCGCGGGGTTTGCAAGTAACGCTCAGGAGGTACGATTTCGAGCTCCAGCCCGGGTATAGAACGCAGGCTTGCCAGTGCCTGCGGACGCGGCGAAACCGCAAGCACCCGCATCGCCTTGCCCCGCGGCGGGACCGCAAAACGGGAGTTGTCCAGGGGGAGCGCATCGCTCGTGACTATCTCGGCCTGATAGTAGGGCCGATGCGGCAGGCCCTCGAACCCGACCTGCGCTGCTCTTCCCGCCTCGACCCTGAGCTCCCGGCTCGCGAGGGTGGAGGAGCCGCTCTTGATTGCGAGGGAAACTCGCGCCTCTCTTCCGGAGAGGTTCGTGAGCTCCACGGTCGCTTCGAGCGAGGGGGAGCCCAACGACGCGCGCGCAAGCCTGAAAGAGGTCACGGCAAGGTTGGGTTTCGGCTCGCCCACGCTTACCACCCGCGTGATCCCGGATTGGCTTCTGGATGGATGGTCGGTGAAAAAATAGATCCTGTCATAGCCATGCTCGCGCGCGAGGCGGTCGAAGGTCTCGGTGTGATCGACGGGAAGGTCGGGAAGATCGTACGGCTGGAGACGACCGATCTCCCGGCGCGCTTCGGCCGCAGTCAGGGAGCGCTCGTTCCAGCGCTCCAGGCGCGGCAGCCACAGGTACAGGTCCACGGCCGCCGGCGCGCCGGCAGCCGAGAGAAGCTCCCGGGCCTTTTCCTGGGCGAGCGCGAACCGGGTTCGGGACCCTTCCAGAGCCTGCATGCTCGCCGAGTTGTCGAATACCAGCGCCACCTTGCTCGGCCGCGCCGTCGACACCGGTTCCCCGAGCGCCAGGATCAGCAGGACGAGGAGCAGCAACTGCAAAAAGAATATAGGGGGTAACCGCAGCCGGCCCCACGGCCGCGGGCGGGAACGCGGGTCGATTTCCTCGAAAAGCAGCAGGCTCGAAAAGACGAACGATTGCGGTTTTCGGCGCACCAGATAGGGAACCAGGAGCAGGGGAAGCGCCAGGAAACCGAGGAGCGCACCGGGATTGAGAAATTCCATGCTATTTGAAAAGTCCGATCGCCGGCAGCGTCGCGAAGACGAAGTCGCCGAGGTCGCGGTCGGTGACGTAGAGCGAGTAGTGAATGCCGCTTTGATGGCAGAAGCTGCGCAGCTCGAGGTTGTGCTGCGCCAGCTTGGCCTGGTACTTACGGCGCTGGCCGGGGTCCCACTGCAGCGCGATCTCGCCCCGGCTCTCGCTGTCGATCAAGCGGAGACCGCCCCGGGCGAAGGGAGGGTCGACTTCCATCCGCGTCAAAACCTGGATTGCGGCGATGTCCAGGTTGAACGCCCGGAGCAGGTTGAGCCCCTGCTGGTATTCGGCGGTCGGCATGAGGAAATCGGAAACGAGAATCGCCTTTCCCGGACGGCGAATGCGCCGGAGATGCTCCCCGAGAGCGTGAGCGAGATCGAGCGGCCCCGCGGGCGCAGCCGAACGAGTGAGCTCGGCGCAATCGGCCAGTCGGCGGCGACCTCTGTAAAAGGGCGTGGTCGGGCCTCCGCCCTGCTGCAGCAGGTGAAGCTTGACGCGGTCGTGATTGGCGAGGACCACGTACGCGAGCGCCAGCGCGATATGGGCTGCGGGAGCGAATTTCTCCTCCACGGACGGGAAGCTCATCGAGCCGCTGGCGTCCACGAACAGGTACGCGAACAGATCCACTTCCTCGCGAAAAAGCTTGACGTAGAGCCGGTCGCTGCGCGCGTAGATCCCCCAGTCGAGATAACGGAGGTCGTCGCCCGGCGCATAGCGACGGTAATCGGCAAACTCGAGGCTCGTGCCGCGCCGGGGAGAGGAGTAGCTTCCGGTGTGCGATCCGAGAAATTCCTTCCGGGTGCGAAGCCTCAGGGTTTCGAGCTGCGCGAGAAACTGCGGCGTGAAGGGTTCCGGAAGCATGCTAGCGATGGAGCAAGGGGTCGACGAGCCCGGCCTCTTCGAATCCTTTCGCCCGGAGCCGGCAGCTATCGCAGGCGCCGCACGGGCGGTCCGGCGCGGGATCGTAGCAGCTCCAGGTCTGCCCGTAGTCGAGTCCGAGCCGGAGCCCGGTTTTGATGATCTCCGCTTTGGTCATCGCGATCAACGGCGTGTGGACGGTGATGCGCTTTCCCCGTTCCACACCGGCCCTCGTGCCGAGGTTCGCCGCCGCCTCGAAGGCGCGGATGAAAGCCTCGCGGCAATCCGGATAGCCGCTGTAGTCGAGCTGATTGGCGCCGAAGAAGATGTCTTCGGAATCGACCGTTTCCGCCAGCGCCAGCGCCAGCGCCAGGAAAATCGTATTGCGCGCGGGCACGTAGGTTACGGGTATCGAGGCCGCCATGGCCTGCGTCTGGCGCCCTTTCGGAACCTCGATCGCGGGGTCGGTGAGCGCCGAGCCGCCGATGGCCCGCAGGTCGAGATCGATCACCAGGTGTCTTCGCGCGCCCAGCCACGCGGCCACCCGGGCAGCCGATTCCAGCTCTCTGCGGTGGCGCTGGCCGTAGTCGACGGTGAGCGCGTGCAGATCGAAGCCCTGCTGCTTCGCTATGGCGGCGGCCGTGGCGGAATCCACGCCGCCGCTCAAGAGCACGACGGCCGGTTTGCTAGCCATCTCGGCCCTCAGTGGATTCGGGTCCCTTCCATCGGATAGCGCTTTTCATGCCAGCCGGCGATGCCCTCGTCGAGGACCTTCATGTTGCGGTAGCCGTTCTCGTAGAGTATTCCGTAGGCCAAACTGGCCAGGTGGTGCGGGCAAGCTCAATACAAGACCACCAACCGGTCGCGCGGGATGCTGCTCAGATACAACCGGAATTCGCTCAACGGAGCCGAAAGCGCCCCGAGGATGTGGGCCTCGTGGTACTCCTCCGCAGTGCGAACGTCGATGATGAGGGGCCTTTTCCCTGCATGAATTTCTTCGGCCAGCTCCTCGACGGAAATGAACGAGACGCTTGCGGGGGGCGGCTGGCCTGCGAACTCCGGGTACCTTCCAGGCTCGGCTCGAGCGCTTTGAGAGAGAAGAGCAAAGGCCAGGCAAAGCGCCAGCCCGAGGCGTATCTGCAGCGCCCCGCTCACGGCTTCGCTCCGCTGTCGGCGGCGCTGTAACTGTATTGACTGTAGCGCGCCAGGTTGTCCAGGCTCAGGGTTCCGAGGTAGCGCTGGCCATTGATGATCCAGGTGGGATAGCTCTCGATCCCGGCCTGGACGCAGGCCGTCGCGACAGGACCGCGCCGTCCGGCGGGGCTGCACTCGATGTAAGGCAGTCGATCCGCCGAGCTGCCGAAAGCGGCCTTCTGCTCCTGACAGTGGGGGCACCAGTAGGCACCGTAGAACTTCGCGTTGGTTCTCCTCAGGTGGTCGGCCAGCCCGCGGATCCACGGATCTTCGGGAGCCGGGGCCTTTCCGAGGTAACCCGCTTGAAACAGGTGCAGGACCAGGGTGAGCGCCAAGCCGGCGCCGCCGGTCTTGGCGATCCATGGGCCCCAGGAAAAGGCGGGGAGATCGGCGGGCCGCTGGTAAAGCACCACGCCAAAGATTGCGGCCATCAGGCCCAGGGAGGTGAGACAGTACGGGCAGGCCGCGTCGAGAACGAAGAACGCGACGGTCGTGAGGTAGATGCTGTAGACGAGACCCGCCAGGGAGATGGTCCAGGCGATTTTCCACTGGTCGGCGGTCTGCCGGTTCCACGCAACGGCCGCCAGGGCCCCGTAGGTGAGCAGCCCCCAGAACGAGACGGGCATGCCGAATAACCTCGACCAGCGGCTGTTGAGCACGACGTCGCAGGCGCTTCCCGGCGTGCATCCGGCGACGAGCGTCCGCTGCCATGCGGCGTAGGTGAGATACGACGTCAGGGCCATCCCGATGAGGGCCAGGACGAACACCGGCCAGTTCGGGCCGCGCTGCGCCCCGGCGGAAGAAACGGGTTTTCGCGCTTTTCCATTTCTCACCGTCTTCGCCATAGGGTCGCTCCTTTTTTCGCTCAAGCCCCGGCCAGCCTGCCAAGATCGTTCAGCAGGCGTTTGAGGGCCTCGGGATCCCGGCTGTCGTAGTATCCCCGAATTCGCGCCTCTCTGTCCACAAGGACGAAGCGCGGACTGTGAAGAATGACGCCGTCGTCCGCGGCGGCTACGGCGCTCAGACGAAAGCCGTTCTGCACGAGGCGGACGATCTCGCTTCTCTCACCGGTGAGAAACAACCATCGGCTGGCGTCGGCCCGGTAGCGGTCGGCGTAGGCCGAGAGAACCGCCGGACTATCCTTTTCGGGGTCGACGGAAATGGAAACCAGCCTGACGCCCGGGAAATCCCTGAGCTCCCGCTGCAACCTGGCCATCTGGGCGGTCTGCAAGGGGCAGGTATCGGTGCAGCTTGTATAGATGAAATCGGCAACCCAAACGGCGCCGCGAAGGTCCCCGAGCCCGACGGCTCGGCCGCTGCGCTCGGTGAGCCGGAAGTCGGGAACTGCTCCGTAGTCGTTCAGGCCCTCCAGGGGGGCCGAACGGGAGCGGGCGGCGCCGGGGAGAGGTCCGAGCTTGATCCAGAGCGCCGTCCCCGAAGCGACGCCGAGGGTCAAAACGCAAAGCGCCAGAAGCAGCAGGCGCGTTCTGGAAAGGTTCACCGGCGGAAGACTCACGCGGGAGGAATTCTATCCACTAATTTACCGTTTGTGTAGACTTCGTAGCCCTTCAGGCCGAGCTCGTAGCCTCGCGGCGGGTGGTCCGACATATCCAGCACCGTGAGATCGAGGATCACCACCGTTTCGCTCTTGTCGCGCGCCTCGAAAGCGAGCTTGACCGGCCCGAGAAGACTTTTTACCGGAACCGGCCGCCCGTTCTTCAGCACTCCGGTGACCGTTTTGACCTTGAGGTGAACGCCGTCGTAAGCTCCGGCGGCGACCTCGCCGCGAAAAATCGCCGCGCTCCTCCTGCCGACGTATTGGGTCAGGTCCAGCGATTCCCGAACCGGGGAAAGATCCCGCCATTCCTGGCGCCACAGCCTGATTCCGCTCCTCGGGCTGACCCGCAGCTGCTCGATCGACAGCATCAGCCGGACGAAGTCGCCGATGGCGTCGCGATGGTCCTTGACGCGAACCTCGAGCACGGGCTGGCCGTAGGCGGTACCGGTCTGCAGCCATACCGACAAGAGCAGAAGCCAGAGATGGCGCCGTAGAAACATCACCGGCTGCGGTGCGACCGGAGCCACGAGATATCGCCGAGAACGTCCTTCTCTCGCCACCGGTCCGTGTAGTAGTCGACGCGGCGAATGCCGCGCTCGTCGATCAGGCTGGTGATCGCCGTGTGGCGAATCTGGCCGCCCGCGGACCGGGTAACCGTGACGCCGAACGCTTTCCACGTCGCCGCCAGCTGGGCGCGGTTTCCGGTGAGAAAGCGCCAGCGCTCGAAGTCGGCGCGGTAATTGGCCCCGTAGGCCTTGAGCAGCTCGGGGGTGTCGCGCTCGGGGTCGGTGGTGATGCTCAACAGGCGAACGGCGTCGCCGCCAGAGGAGCCGAGCGCCCGCTGAATCCCCGCGAGCTTGGCGGTCAGCAACGGGCAGACGTCGGGGCAGGTGGCGAAAATAAAGGAGACCACAACGATCTTGCCGCGAAGCGACGCGAATCGGAAAGGCTTGCCGTCCTGATCGACCAGCTCGAGATCCGGCACCGGTACGTGGACGATCCTGCGGGCCGGCCCGTCTTTTTTCGGCACGATCGGAACGTGAGCGCCGGCGGGCGAGGCGAGAGATTGGGCGGCGGCGAGCGCGAGCACAAGGCCAAGACGCCGGCTAACGCTCCAGGTTGAACTCATAGCGGATCTCGAGCTGGCGAGCCTCCTGCGGAACGTCGCCGTGAATCACGTAGGTGCTGGCGTATTCCTGAGTCTCTCCCGGTGAGAGCCTGACCGGAAGGAGAAGGGCGCACTCGAGGATGTCCAGATTCGCTGCCAGGGACTCGGGCTCGATGCGGTGGACGATGCGGGCGTAGAGGTCGCGGTTGCTGCGGTTCCGCACCCGGTAGGAAACTGTAAAGGGTTCGCCGGGGCGCGCGAGCGTGTCGGGCGTGAGCGGCTCGGCTTCAAGGGCGCCGCCGCCGGGCGTGGAGGCGGCGAAGCTGACTCGGACGCCCGAGGCCCAGTCGAGAAACACGCGCCATCCGCCGCTTTCACGGACAAGGGCGAACTCCTGTTCGCCCTCGATCGTCTTGAGGCCGCCGCTTCGTTCCAGCTGCTCGATGGCGGCGAGGATCCTGCCTCGCTCGTGCGGCGGCAGCGCGTTCAAGCGCTCCTCGTCCCAGTCCAGTACGAGCGGAGCGAGCGCGCCGGCGTCCGGAAGCTGCATCGCGGCGGTGAACAGGAGCCGATCCCCTCGCTGCTCGACGCGGACAGGTTTGAGCCGGATCCGCGCGGCCAGCCGGCGGGCCAGCTCGGCGGCGAAGCCGCTGAACGGGCCGCGCTCACGGACATAGGCCTGCTCGGTCTTGAGCTTGCGGTCGGCGGAAGCGATGAAGCGGTAGGCCTGGCGGAAATCACGCGCGTAGAGCGCCCTCAGGTAACGGTCGAGAATGCGCGCCGGCTCGTCGCCGCTCCGGCGATCCTGGCCGGAGAGCCAGACCGGCGGCAGCGACAGCAGCAATGCCGCCGCCAGCGCGAGCAGCCCCGCCCGCAGGCTCATTGCTTTCCTCAACGCCCCTTGGCTGGAATCGTCCACAGATAGATCGTGCGACCGTCGATGCGCTCCACCTTGTCGGGTTTCCAGTCGCCCATGTCGAAGGCGTGCGAGACCACGCGCGAGCCGGGCTTGAGCTGGCTCAGGAGCTTCGGCTTGAGCTTGAGGTTGACGTCCGGCAGCAGGTACAGCGTGACGACGGAGGCGCCGGACACATCCACGGTCAGGATATCTTGCTGACGGATCTCGGCGAGCTTTTGCACACCGGCCTTGCGGATGTTCTCGCGCGATTCCTTGATCAGGTCGGGATCGATGTCGAAGCCGACGGCGCGCGCTCCCTTTTTCGCCGCGGCGATCACGATCCGCCCGTCGCCGGAGCCCAGGTCATAGACCACGTCGCCCTTGCCGACGCCCGCCAGCTCGATCATCCGGTCGACCACCTCCTGAGGAGTGGGAACGAACGGAACGATTTTCTTATCGAGACCGTCCTCGGCCGCCGCGGCGGAAGGCGCAACACCGAGAGCAGTGGCGGTAACGCAAAAGGCCAACGCCACGGCCGCCAGCCATCCACCGATCGACCTCCTTTCGAACCCTTTCATCATATGCTGTTGGCCTCCTCCCCTTCGGCGAATGCCGCTATTCCACGTGTCGATTTACTTAACCACAAAACGGACCTCGTCGCCAGCATCGAGCTTGGTTTCGTGTCTCTGCGCGACTGCTCGGGCACGATTGCGCGGCCCAGAACCCCTCACGGTCCCCGCTTTCCCGACAGGTCGAACGTCCACGTAAGGCCGAACGTCGCCTGCGCCATGGTCCCGCGCGGCCGGAGGCTTCGTCCTGCCGCGGCGTCCAGAACCAAGCTCGGGTGCAGAGCGTAGCGGACGCCGACCTGAAACTCCGCCTCGTTCGGCGTGGCGCTGGAGGGGCGCGAAAAACCGAATATCTCCCCGACGATCAACCAGCGGGAATCGAGGGCATGTTCGACGGCGGCTCCGCCGTGGATGCGGTTCATCAAGGTTTTTCCGTGCACCCTGCCGACGATTGTGTAGCCGATATTGGCGTGGACGGCGAAGGCGCCAAAGGGTTGCGTCGCAATGGCCAGGAGCGTTTGGTCGCTTTTTCCCGACGAGAGCCCGCGGGACCGGCTGGCGGTCGGTAATTTAACGTCGACGGCGGCGGCGATCGACGGCAGCCTTCCCCGGCTTTCGGCGATTCTGTACTTGGCAGCGAGGCGAAGGTCTTCGAAGCCGTCGACCGGCGAAGCCCCGGACATATCCTGGCTTACCCGTTGAAGACCGAGGCCAATTTCCAAGCCTTCGACGAGCCCGTACGCGACCGCGACAGTCGGCCAGCGGCGATCGCGTCCGCCGCCGTCCGGACGGCCATGATAAAGGCCGAGCTCCACCTCCAGTCCACCCGGCGCCACGGGAGCCGCATCGTCGACGACCAGGGGGCGCCCGCCGTGGCCGGTTTCGGGCCGGACCAGCGAGACGAAGGCGACGAGCGCGGATTGCAACAGTACGATTTTCGGTTTCATCCGGTCCCGATGCCGACAATGCGGTTACCCACCTGACTCACAAGCCCGTGCAAATGGCCGCGTCAAAATGAAGGCTGGAGACCTGCGCCGCATGCGTCTGCGGCGGGAATCGGCGGGGAACTCGTCCTCCGACCAGGCGCCCGTATGGCATGTTCCCGGTCGCTTTATCTGCGCTCGGGGCGTTCTTCGCGACGGCCTTCCCGGCGAACCTTCGACCGACCTCTCCCTGCCCGGCGGCGGCCCTGAACGATGCCGGCCGAGTGTGTCGGTAGCACATACGCCGAAACCGCGTCAAACCGGAAAGGTCGGGCGGCCGCGGTCGAGCTCGCCCCCCGCCTCTGCTATTATGCGAGCTGTATGGGGAGGGAAGCTTCTCTGCGCCTGGTCGCGGTGGCGGTTTTTTGCCTGTCGTGCCTCGGCTGCGGTCGCAACGAGCGCATCGACGCGCTCTACGCGGAGCGCTGCCTCAACTGCCACGGTCCCCTGGGGAGGGGCGACGGTCCTCTGGCGGCGTCGCTTCCCCGTCCCGTGCCCGATTTTCGCGAGACCGTGGAGCGGAAGAGCCCCTTCGAGATTCGCCGCTCGATCGCCGAGGGGCGCGGCACGATGCCGGCCTTCAGCCCCGCGTTGAGGCAGTCCGAGATCACGGACATGGTCAAGATGGTGCGCTTTTTAAGCCGCGAGGGGCGGGAGGTGCGGTGGTGGGAGAGGTTCGACATGCTCGTCGCTGCCCACTGCAGCGTGCCATGGGAGTACGTTTTCGGCACCGAGCCCCCGTCCGAGAGGGAGCAACCTTGATGAGCGGACATCTCCAAGCGATGATCATCCTTTGGACCGGGGTTCTTTTGTTTCCGGCGTGGCGGCTCGGGGAGCCGCGGGCGCACGCGGCGACCGCCCCTGCCGAGCGCCGGGAGGTCCGGATCCCGATCGAGGACTTCGTGCTGACCGACCAGCACGGGCGCAGCTTCGCCTTCGGCCGAATGCACGGCAAGGTGGTGCTGGTCACCTTCGTCTACACGAGCTGCCCGGATGTCTGCCCGCTCATCACCGCTGCGGCGCGCGCGGTGCAGACCGAGCTTGCTCCGGCGGAGCGCGGCGCGGTCCAGCTTCTCACGATCACTACCGATCCCGAGATCGATTCTCCACAGACACTTCGGGCCTACGCCGGCCGCTACGGCGCCGATCTGACGAACTGGGCCTTCCTGACCGGCGATGCCGGCGGCTTGAGCCGGGTCTGGAAAAACTTCGGGGTCCGGGTACGGCGCAGGGGGCGCGGCCTGGTCGATCATACGCCGTTGAGCTGCCTGGTGGACGCAAGCGGCGTGATGCGGGTCGCCTACGTCGGGGCCTCGCCGGACCCTCGGGCCCTGCTGCGGGACATCCGCGGCTTGCTCACGGGCTCCCCGGAGAGAGCGCGTTGAAATTTTGCCGCGTTTCCAGTCGTTTATTGCCTTGACAAGCCAGTGGGAGAAAACTAAACTCGAACATGAAGTTTGGCGGGGCGGGCTATGGCTCTCGACAACATCGAACAGCTCGAAGCGAAGATCAATCGATTGATCGAGAAGCACGAAAGGGTGAAAAAGGAGAAGGAGCTGATCGAGAAAAAGCTCCAGCAAAAGGAAAGCGAATGGCATCACCTGAGGGGCCAGCTGCGTCAGTACGAGCGTGAGCGGGTCGAGATGAGAGACAAGCTCGACAAGATACTCGGACAGTTCGAGGCTCTGGACCTTTCGGATTGAGGCGCGGATCCTGCCATGAAGCGAGCGCTCGAAGTCGAGATTCTGGGACAGAAGTTCACCATCAGCAGCGAGGCGGACGAGGATTACATGCGGATGGTGGCGGAGTACGTGGACAGCAAAATGCAGGAATTGTCCCGGGCGTCCAAAACCGCCGCCAAGTCCAATCTCGCCATGCTGGCCGCGCTGAACATCGCGGACGAGTACCATCGGTTGAGAGAAGCGCACGACGAGGTTCTGAACAAGGTCCATCAGTTGTCGAAACGAGTCTCAGTAACACTGGCCGAGGAGGGTTGATCGGTTCAAGGCGTTTCCGGGACGGCCGTGCCAGGCCGGCAGCCGGGGGCGCCGGGTCAGCGGGGTGGCGGAGAAAGATGAGGACTTGGGGAGAAGCGTTCATCAAAGATCTGATTTGCCGGGTGATTGCAATCCTGCGCGACGTAGGCGTGCAACGAAAAGTCGTTGAGTTTTCGGCGGATTTTGCAGTGATACCGACAGGCACGGCGGTTTGGGCGCCGGCTGTTTCACAAGCCGGCGCAAAGCTCTCGAGAGCGCCCACCCGGGTCGCCCGCCGTTCAGATTTTTAGGTTTGCATCTTCCCCCCTCTTGTTTCATCTCTCTGCCCTATCCCCGTGGTCCCGTCAGGGGGACGCTGGATGGTAGAGAGGAAACGTGAGCTTCGCGCCGTGGCCTTGTCGCGGCGTGCTTCTCTTTCCCCGTCAGAAAGCTGCCGGCTGAGCCGGCAGATCCAAGAACGCGCGGTGCAGTGGCCCCGCTACCGGGATTGTGCCGCCGTCGCCCTCTATCGTGCTGTGCAGAACGAGGTTGCCACCGATACTCTTCGGGAACACGCCATGGCGACGGGAAAACAGGTTTTCTATCCAAGAACGGCTCGGGAGGGAACCCTGGAATTCGTTCGCGTGGAGGCGGACGAGCCGTGGACGGTCGGATGGGGTGGCGTTCCCGAGCCGACGGGCAGCGTCCGCTTGACCGCCGCTCCCGACCGGTTTGTGGTGTTCGTGCCGGGCGTGGCGTTCGACGTGCGAGGAGGCCGACTCGGCCGTGGAAAGGGGGGGTACGATCGTTTTCTCGCGGCCTTGGGCTCGCAAGCCACGGTAGTGGGGCTGGCTTACGAGTTCCAGATCGTCGATGAGGTCCCGACGGAAACGTGGGACCAGAGAGTCGATTTTATCGTCACCGAAAGCAGACTGATCTGCTGCCGCGATCGGCGCCAGCAGCTTTCTCTTTCCTGACACTCTAAAGTAAAGGGGGTGTTTTTATTGGACCCAGGTTTGTTGTCCGGCATCGCAGGGCTGATCGTGGGAGCCGTTTCCGTGCTGGCGGCCTCCTGGCTGCGTAAACGGCAGCGGCAGATGCAGGTCGAGCTCGCGCGCACGACGGCGGCGCGCATCATCGAGGAAGCCAAGAAGGACGCCAATGCGATCAAGAAAGAGGCGGAAATACAGGCTCGTGACAGCGTTCTCAAGGAGCAGATGGATTTCGAGAAGGAGGTGCGAGAGACCCGGAGAGAACTTCAGGCGCTCGAAAAGAGGTTGTTGAGCAAGGAAGAGGGGCTGGAAAAGCGGGCGGAGGCCTTGGACAGCCGGGAAACCGAGATCGGCCGTCGCGAGGCCGCTCTTAAGTCGAAAGAAAAGTCGCTCGAGGAAAAAGCCGTAGAGTGCGACCGTCGTATCGAGGAGGCGCGACGCCAGCTGGAGCAGGTGGCTGGGTTGACCCGGGAGGAAGCCAAGAAAAGCCTCATGGAGGAAATGATCGAGGAGGCCAAGCACGAGTCGGCCAAGCGGATTCGCGTCATCGAAGAGGAGGCCAAGGCCGAGGCGGTGCGCAAGAGCCAGAAGATCATCGCGCTGGCGATCGAAAGGTTGGCGGGAGACTTCGTCGCCGAGCGTTCGGTGACGGTTTTTCCGCTGCCGAACGACGAGCTCAAGGGAAAGATCATCGGCCGAGAGGGCCGCAACATCAGGGCGCTCGAGGCGGCTACCGGCATCGATCTGATCGTGGACGACACGCCGGAAACCGTCGTGATCTCCGGCCACAACCCCATCCGTCGTGAAATCGCCCGGCTCTCGCTGGAAAAGCTGGTCTCTGACGGGCGCATCCATCCGGGCCGCATCGAGGAAGTCGTGCGTAAGTCGGAGCAGGAACTGGAGGAGGCGATCCGGGAGGCGGGCCAGAAGGCGGTCTTCGACGTCGGCGTCCACGGGATCCATCCCGAGCTGGTCAAGCTTCTGGGCCGGCTGAAGTACCGCTACAGCTATGCCCAGAACGTGCTGCTGCATTCGATCGAGGCCGCCTACATCTGTGGCATGATGGCCGCCGAGCTGGGGCTGAACGAGAAGCAGGCGCGCCGAGCGGCGCTGCTCCACGACATCGGCAAGGCGGTCGACCATGAGGTCGAAGGCTCGCACGCCATCATCGGCGCGGAGCTCGCGCGCAAGTACGGGGAATCGCCGAAGATCGTCAACGCGATCGCGGCGCACCACGAAGACGTGAAGGCGGAAACCATCCTCGCTCCGCTGGTCGACGCAGCCGATGCTCTTTCCGGGGCGCGACCGGGCGCCCGCCGCGAGATGATGGAGAGCTACGTTCGGCGGCTGGAGGAACTGGAGCGCATCGTCAACGCGTTCCGGGGCGTCGAAAAGTCCTATGCGGTCCAGGCCGGACGGGAGATTCGGGTCATGGTGCAGCACGAGCTGGTTTCCGACGACGATGCGGCGCGGATGGCCCGGGAGATCGCCAAGAAAATCGAGAACGAGATGACCTATCCCGGCCAGATCAAGGTGACGGTCATCCGCGAGGTGCGGGCAGTGGACTACGCGAGATGAAAAGCATGTGCGTGCTCGTGAATCGTGCTCGAAGGGATCCGAGGACGATCGCGAGCCGCGAGCAGGAGCGGCGGGCACGGTATTCATGCGCATTTTGATCTTGGGAGACGTGGTGGGCCGGGCGGCGCGCCGGGCGTTTCGTGGGATGGTTCCAGAGCTGGCGCGAAAAGAGGCGATCGATCTGGTCGTCGCGAACGCCGAAAACGCGGCGGGCGGCATGGGGGTCGACGTCAAGAGCGCCGAGGAGCTGTTCGCCGCCGGAGCCCACGTGCTCACGTCCGGAAACCACATCTGGAAGAAGAAGGAGATCTTCCCGTACCTGGAGGAAACCGCCAATCTGCTGCGGCCGGCCAATTTTCCCGCAGGCGCTCCCGGCAGGGGGTGGTGCGCCTGGGACAACGGTAAGGGGCTGCGCGCTCTCGTCGTGAACGTCCAGGGCCGGGTTTTCATGCCCCAGCACGTAGACGATCCGTTCCGCAGCGTCGATGCCGTCTTGCGCGAGCACGGCGGGCACTCGCGCGTGGTGGTCGTCGACGTTCATGCCGAGGCGACGTCGGAGAAAAACGCGATCGGCTGGTATCTCGACGGCCGGGCTTCGGTGGTTTTCGGGACACACACCCACGTCCAGACCGCCGACGAGCGGATCCTTCCGGGCGGTACCGCCTACATCACCGATGTGGGAATGTGCGGGCCGTTCGATTCCGTCATCGGGATCGAGCGCGAAATCGTGATTGAAGGGTTCTTGACCCAGCTCCCGCGGCGGTTCGAGGTCGCGCGCGACAACGTCGTGCTCCAGGGCATCATCGCCGAGGTCGACGAGGAGAGCGGCAAGGCGCGGTCGGTGCAGCGGCTGCAGCTGCGCTGGGAGGGGTCGTCGTGAGCGCGCGCACGGTCGAGGCCCAGCTCGAGATCATCAAGCGCGGCGCGGTCGAGGTGATTCCCGAGGACGAGCTCGTGGCCAAGCTGAAGAAAGGCCGGCCGCTACGGGTGAAGGCCGGCTTCGATCCGACCGCGCCCGACCTGCACCTCGGTCACACCGTGCTCATCCAGAAGATGAAGCAGTTCCAGGAGCTGGGTCACGAGGTGATCTTTCTCATCGGCGACTTCACCGGGATGATCGGCGACCCGTCCGGGAAATCCGAGACGCGCAAACAGCTTACCCGGGCCGAGGTCGAAAAAAACGCCCGCACCTACGAGGAACAGATCTTCAAGATCCTGGATCCGGCGAAAACCGTGATCGAGTTCAATCACCGGTGGATGGAAAAGCTCGACGCCGCCGGCGTGATCGAGCTCGCCGCCAAGTATACCGTGGCGCGCATGCTCGAGCGCGAAGACTTCAAGCAGCGCTACCTCCGGCAGCAGCCGATCGGCATTCACGAGTTTCTCTATCCGCTCATGCAGGGGTACGACTCGGTGGTGCTGAAGGCCGATGTGGAGCTGGGCGGAACCGATCAGCGCTTCAATCTGCTGATCGGGCGAGAGCTGCAGAGAGAGTACGGCCAGGAGCCTCAGGTCGTGCTGACCATGCCCCTGCTCGAAGGGACCGACGGAGTCCAGAAAATGAGCAAGTCGCTGGGCAACTATATCGGGATCAGCGAGCCGCCGGAGGAGATGTTCGGCAAGATCATGTCGATCTCCGACCCGCTCATGTGGCGCTACTACGAGCTCTTGAGCGACACCCCGCTCGCCGAGCTCGAGGCTCTGCGAGAGAAGGTCGAGCGCGGCGATCTGCATCCGATGGCGGTCAAGAAGGCGCTCGCCGAAGAGCTGGTGCGGCGCTTTCACGGTGCCGCGGCAGCGCAAGCAGCGGCCGAGTATTTCGCCATGCGCTACCAGAGGAAAGAGCGGCCGCGGGAGATCCGGAAGAAGTTCACCGCTCCCGACCCGGTGTGGATCTGCCGGCTGCTCGTCGACCTCGAGTTCGCCAAATCCGGAAGCGAAGCGCGCCGGCTGATCACCCAGGGCGCGGTGAAAGTCGACGGGCAGGTCATCAGGGATTTCAATTTTCGATTCCAGAGCGATCGGCACGAGATTGTCGAGGTGGGAAAGAACCGGATCGCACAGGTCGTGAAATGACCTCCTTGACAGTTCAGCCATTGTGGGTAAACTTTGTTTCGCGTTTAATCGAAGGGGGTCCGGTCTCTTGACATAGTACAGTCGCCTGTTAGGCGGGCGAGGGGCGGGCTTCCAGCGGCCTTGACAAACGTCAAGCCGTTCCTTATAAAGACATTTTGCTCGTTTCGAGCAACCTTTCCGGTCTTTGAAAACTAAATAGTAGCAACTGCCCTGAAAAGCAGTGACGGTTTAGGGTTTCCGTAAGCCGTTTGAGCGCAGCTATCGTACTCACAGTCAATCTCCGCCTAAAGGCGGGTTGAAGGATTTAACTGGAGAGTTTGATCCTGGCTCAGAACGAACGCTGGCGGCGTGCCTAACACATGCAAGTCGAACGAGAAAGGGACTTCGGTCCTGAGTAAAGTGGCGCACGGGTGAGTAACACGTAGGTAACCTGCCTCCAAGACTGGGATAACCTGTCGAAAGACGGGCTAATACCGGATGAGACCACGGTTTCTCCGGAAACAGAGGTCAAAGGTAGCCTCTGCTTGCAAGCTATCGCTTGGAGATGGGCCTGCGGACCATTAGCTAGTTGGTAGGGTAACGGCCTACCAAGGCGAAGATGGTTAGCTGGTCTGAGAGGATGATCAGCCACACTGGAACTGAGACACGGTCCAGACTCCTACGGGAGGCAGCAGTGGGGAATATTGCGCAATGGGCGAAAGCCTGACGCAGCAACGCCGCGT